>DATIPL010000421.1:0-6995 GCA_035471965.1 Gammaproteobacteria bacterium | reverse complement strand
CCAGTTCACCACGATGCACGCGCTGATTATGATATTCGGGGCTATCATGCCGGCGTTCGTCGGTTTCGCCAACTGGCAGATCCCCATCATGATCGGCGCCCCGGACATGGCGCTTCCGCGCTTGAACAACTGGAGCTTCTGGATCTTGCCGTTCGCCTTTACCCTGTTAACGGCGACTTTCTTCATGCCGGGCGGGGCGCCTGCCGGCGGCTGGACCATGTATCCGCCGCTGGTGCTTCAGGGCGGCGCCAACGTGCCGTTCCTGATATTCGCTGTTCACCTGATGGGTATCTCCTCGGTGCTCGGTGCTATCAACATCATCGTCACCATCTTGAACATGCGGGCTCCCGGCATGAGCCTGCTGAAAATGCCGTTGTTCGTGTGGACCTGGCTGATTACCGCCTACCTGCTGGTAGCGGTAATGCCGGTACTGGCGGGAGCGGTGACCATGCTGCTCACAGACAAGTTCTTCGGCACATCCTTCTTCAATGCGGCCGGCGGCGGCGACCCGGTGATGTTCCAGCACATCTTCTGGTTCTTCGGCCACCCAGAGGTTTATATTCTAATTCTCCCGGCCTTCGGCATCATCTCGCAGATCATTCCCACCTTTTCGCGCAAGCCGCTGTTCGGTTATGAAGCGATGGTGTATGCGACCGCGTCCATTGCGTTCATCTCTTTCGTGGTCTGGGCGCACCACATGTTCACCGTGGGCATGCCGCTTTCGGGCGAGCTCTTCTTCATGTACACCACCATGCTGGTGGCGGTGCCGACGGCGGTGAAGGTATTCAACTGGGTGTCTACCATGTGGCGGGGCGCCATGACCTTCGAGACGCCCATGTTGTGGGCCATAGCCTTTGTGGTGCTGTTCACCATCGGGGGATTTTCGGGGCTCATGCTCGCCATCGTGCCGGCGGATTTTCAGTACCACGACACTTATTTCGTGGTGGCCCACTTCCACTATGTGCTGGTGACGGGAGCGATATTTGCCATCATCGCCGGCGTCTATTACTGGCTGCCCAAATGGACCGGACACATGTACAGCGAGACCCTTGGCAAGTGGCATTTCTGGCTGTCGACCATCTCGGTAAACGTGCTGTTCTTTCCGCAGCATTTTCTCGGTCTTGCCGGCATGCCGAGGCGCATTCCCGACTACGCCATACAGTTCGCGGACTGGAACTGGGTATCGAGCGTGGGCGGCTTCGTCTTCGGCATTTCGCAGCTGCTGTTCCTGTATATCGTCGTCAGCACCATTCGCGGTGGCGAAAAAGCATCCAACAGAGTCTGGGAAGGCGCCCACGGACTGGAGTGGACGCTATCGTCGCCCCCCGCCTACCACACCTTCGCCACTCCGCCCCAGGTCAGCGATGCGGAGGCGCACAGCTGATGCTGGCAAAAGCGCGCTACGGAATGGTCTTTGCGCCTCGGCAATAAGCTTGGGGTCAAGCGCGAGCGGTAAGAGTGTCATGTACTCAGTAACGGCGGACCGGGTGGACAAGGAGCAGCGCAAAGCCAATATTCGCCTGGCGATTATTCTTGGACTGATAGCTCTCGGCTTTTATCTGCTGATGATTTTCGTCAATCCGCTGTGAGTGAACTGGACAGGAATCGGGCAAACCGACGCGCCGCGGGACGACTCGGCCTGGTGGTGCTGGCGATGTTCGGATTCGGCTTCGCGCTGGTGCCGCTTTACAATGTTTTCTGCGAGATCACGGGATTGAACGGCAAGACCGGCGTCGTGGAAGCGAGCGGATTGAACGGCGTCGTCGACGAGTCCCGGCTGGTAACGGTAGAGTTCACCGGCAGCGTTAACAGCAGTCTGCCGTGGGAGTTCGCGCCTGTTGATTACAAGATGAAGGTCCACCCCGGCAAGGTCTACGAGGCAAGCTTTATTGCCAGGAATCTAGGATCGGTGACCAAGGTGGGTCAAGCGGTGCCGAGCGTCGCTCCGGCAGAGGCGTCGAAGTACTTCGACAAAACCGAGTGCTTCTGTTTTACTGCGCAGCGATTCGAGGCCGGCGAGACGAGAGAGCTTCCCTTGCGCTTTGTCGTCGATACCAACCTACCGCCGGAGATCAAAACGGTAATACTCTCTTACACCTTTTTTGAGCGTGATGCGAAGGGATGAACTAATCGCTCATTAACTAAGTACCCGGGAAACGAAATCAATGGTGGCAGCTCAAGACGCTTACTTTCTACCCCACGGCACCAAGTGGCCCATTCTGGGATCCATCGGACTTTTTTTGCTTCTTGCCGGGTTTGCGCTGAAGCTCAACGGTTCCTCGATCGGCGGCATGACCATGATTATCGGCGTGCTCGTTGTCGCCGCGATGATGTTTCTCTGGTTCGGCCAGGTCATTGGTGAGAGTGAGTCCGGCACCTACAACAAGCAGGTGGACCACTCGTTTCGCTGGGGCATGGGCTGGTTCATATTCTCCGAGGTCATGTTTTTCGCCGCGTTCTTCGGTGCGCTTTTTTATGCTCGCGTCTATGCGGTGCCGTGGCTGGGCGGCGAAGGCGCCGGCGGCGTCGCCACCAACCCGGTGCTGTGGCCGAACTTCGAAGCCGTCTGGCCCACAAACGGTCCGGGAGATGTCGGCGGTGCATTCGAAGCGATGCCGGCGTGGGGCGTGCCCGCGCTGAATACGATTATCCTGCTGAGCAGCGGCGTCACCGTCACCTTCGCTCACTGGGCCATTCTCAGGAGCCGCCGCCCGCAGTTCGTCCTCTGGCTGCTGGCGACCGTTGGCCTGGGCTTCCTGTTCGTGGGTCTGCAGGCTTATGAGTACGTTCACGCCTACTCGGAAATGAACCTGAAGCTCAGCACCGGCGTCTACGGCTCGACATTTTTCATGCTCACGGGATTTCACGGAGCCCACGTGACCATAGGCGCCATCATGCTGACCATCATGATGTTGCGCGGGTTGAAAGGACACTTCACGGCGGATCATCATTTCGGTTTCGAAGCCGCTGCCTGGTACTGGCACTTCGTGGACGTGGTCTGGCTGGGCCTGTTCATATTCGTCTATTGGCTCTGACCGGGCGCAAAGAGCACAAGAAAGGCGTCCGACCGGGCGCCTTTTTTGTTCGCCGCTCGGAATCGCCGGCACCCTGGTTGACGTCAATGCCGTTCGTTTCTCGAATGTGGATTCGGGCAAACTTTCCGTCGGCAAGTCGCAAGCTCGAGCCGACGTCGGCAGGGCTCCCGGCCGGCGGGATGCGCGCTGACAGACCGGCCCGGGGATGAATAGGGAACCGTGCAGGAACAGTTCGGACCACTACGAATGGACACGGATCTGCCGTCGGACGGCGAGTCAACGACGGGTGCACCGACGAGAATTCTTTCCTGCTGGAATTCTGGTGACCGTTGTTTCTCGGCAAAGTGCTGGTGCTAAATGCCGTGGGGAGTGATGAGCCCGAGCCACCAGAGCACGAACAGCATGGCAAAGAGTCCGAGGGAGACGCCGATGCGCACGGTGAGGGCCCTGGCGGTACGCGTGGAGCCACTGCGGTCCTTGATCAGAAACACCAGCGCGGAACCGAGGCTCGCAAGGATGGCGATGAAAATGGCGAGGACGAGTATTTTTCCAAGCATTTGTCGGGGCCGGCGACTGGGCAAAGGGCAGTATAACTGAAGCATCAACAGAGCATTTTCTTGGCGGCTTGATTTCTTCAGCAGATGCGCATTGGAAGGTACAGGTTTTCTCCCGGGCTCGTGCCGACACTGGTGACCGTGGCTTTGCTGCCCCTGCTGACGGGTCTCGGCGTGTGGCAGCTTCACCGCGCGGAGGAAAAGCGGAGCATCGAGCACATCGTCGCCCGGCGAAGCGAGGCACCGCGGCTGGAGCTCGACGCATCGCGCTGGAGTTCCATTCACCAGGGCGCTGACGCCTCGTCACTGGCCTACAGGCGGGTAACGATGAGCGGCCGCTTCGAGGGCGCGCGGCAATACCTGCTGGACAACCGCACTCGAAACGGCGTGGCCGGCTTCCATGTGCTGACGGCATTCATCCCGGGCGGCGCTGCCGGCGGCGTGCTGGTCAATCGCGGCTGGATCCCTGTGGGCGAACGACGGGATCTTTCGCCGGCGTTACCGGTGCCCTCGAAGGAGCTGCTGATCAGCGGCGCCTTCGACGCTCTCCGAAATCCACCGCCGCTGCTTGGTCCGTCGGGCTACGAACAGCGGCAGTGGCCGAAGATTGTCCAGCGGGTGGAGCTCGAGCCGATGGCGAAACAGCTTGGTATTTTACTGCTTCCCCGGATGATTCTTCTGGATCCCGATGCGCCGGCGGGTTTCGTGCGCGAGTGGAAGCCCTACTACGGCATCAGCGTCGAGCGCCACCAAGCCTACGCATTTCAGTGGTTCGCCCTGGCGGCGGCTCTGGCACTTATATATATCGTGGTCAACCTGAAACGCATCGACAGTGACTGAATCTCCCGCGCCAAAAACAGCGCTCAGCAGCCGACTCGTGCTGGTGGCCTTGTTCGCAGTCTTTTTTCTGCCGATCTTCCTGGCCTGGGCACTCAACGTGGAGCTGTCCCGGTGGCTTCCTTTCGGAAGGACGAATCATGGGCAGCTGATCCAGCCGGCGCAGCGCTTCGATGCTTCCACCCTCACCCGTGTCGACGGTGCGCCCATCGACGAGACACTGCTCAGCGGCAAGTGGACGCTGGTCTATATCGAGCCCTCGGCGTGTATGGCGGAGTGCGATCGTGCCGCCTACCGCATGCGCCAGAGCCGCTACGCCATGGGCAAGGACATGGAGCGGGTGCAGCGGCTGGTGGTCTCACCCAGACCGTTTGCCAAAGACGCCGCAGGGAAGTTGCTCGCCTATGATCCGTCCCTGACGGTCGTTGCGGCCGGGCCGGAGTGGATCCAGGGCCCGCGTCCGGCAAAGGGCCAGGCGGAAATATACCTTGTAGACCCTCAGGGCTACCTGGTGATGTGGTACCGGGCCGACGCGGATCCGACGGGCCTGATCAAGGACCTGAAGCGGTTGTTGAAGATTTCCAAAATCGGCTGAGTGGAGTTGGGCAGCAGGACTTTCACCTTGATCTCGGCGTTGACCGTCGGCCTGGCGCTGGTGGTGGTGGTGCTTGGTGCCTACGTGCGCTTGTCCCATGCAGGACTGTCGTGCCCGGACTGGCCGGGCTGCTACGGTCAACTCCTGGTGCCCGCCGACGAGAAAGCGGTGGCAAGCGCCAACCAGGCCTATCCCGAGAGGCCCGTAGACGCCGAGCGGGCCTGGAAGGAAATGATCCACCGCTACCTTGCCGGACTTCTGGGGCTGGCGATTGTCGTCATGGCGTTCTTGGCCTACAGGCGGCGTCGCCAGCCCGGCCAGCCGCTCATGATTCCGCTGCTGCTGGTGGCCCTGGTGCTGTTTCAGGCCCTGCTCGGCATGTGGACCGTGACCCTGCTGCTCAAACCGCTGGTGGTGGTGGCGCATTTGCTCGGAGGGCTGACAACCGCCGCGCTCTGCTGGTGGGTGTTTCTGCGCCACGCGTCGGCTCGGGCGGCCAACGGCCGGCCGCCGGCGCGGCAGCCGAGATTGCCGCGCCGACTTGCGGCGATGTCGATTGTGGTGCTGCTGTTGCAGATAGGGCTGGGGGGATGGACGAGCGCCAACTACGCCGCGCTTGCATGCGTTGATTTTCCCTTGTGCCAGGGCCAGGTCTGGCCCGAGATGGCCTTCGGAGAAGCTTTTCTGCCGTGGCGGGGCGTGGGGCAGAGTTACGAAGGCGGCGTGCTGGCCACGGACGCTCGCGTGACCATACACGTGGTACATCGCATGGGCGCGCTGGTGACGTTTTTTTTTCTCGGCTTCGTCGCCGTGTACCTGATGCGCTCGGATCTCGAGCGGCGCCTGACCACCGCCGCCGGCGTCGTGCTGGCGCTGTTGGTGATGCAGGTCTTGCTCGGTATCGGCAACGTCGTGCTGCATCTGCCGCTCGGCGTTGCCGTCGCCCACAACGCGGGCGCCGCGCTGCTGCTGCTTGCCACGGTCAGCGTGTATCATATGACGGTTCCGCCGAAGACGCCGACATAATCGGCCCGCCGGCGGAAGGGATGCGTTCAAATGAGCATGCGCGAACACTTCATCAGCCAATCGCATCAGCGGGTCGATGCGGCACCCGCGTGGCGGGAATACCTCGCGCTGTGCAAGCCCCGGGTGGTGTCGCTGATCGTGTTCACTGCAGTCATCGGCATGTTCCTCTCCACTGACGGCATGGTTCCCCTGGCGGCGCTTCTGTTTGGAACCGCGGGCATCGGTCTCGCCGCCTCCGCGGGCGCCGCCATCAACCATATCGCCGATCGGCGCATCGACGCCGTCATGGCCCGTACCCGGAGCCGCCCGCTGCCGACCGGCCGTCTGGATACCATGCGGGCGGTGCTGTTTGCGGGCGCGCTCTGCACGATTTCCATGCTGATGCTGGTATCCATGGTCAATCTACTGACCGCCGTTCTGACCTTCGCCTCGATGATAGGCTACTCGGTGGTTTACACCGTTTTTCTCAAATGGCGCACCCCGCAGAACATCGTCATAGGCGGCGCCGCGGGGGCCATGCCTCCGGTGCTCGGCTGGAGCGCAGTGACCGGGAGTATCGACCCCCACGCTCTGCTGCTTTTTCTGATTATCTTCGCCTGGACTCCGCCTCACTTCTGGGCGCTGGCGATCCACCGAAAGGACGATTACGCGCGCGCCGACATTCCCATGCTGCCGGTGACCCACGGGATCGCTTTCACTCGAACCTACGTGATGTTGTACACGCTCGTGCTGGTCGTCGTCAGCCTGCTGCCGTTCGTGACCCGGATGAGCGGGGTGCTCTACCTGGCGGCGGCTCTGATCTTAGGCGCGGGCTTTCTCTACCAGGCCGTAGTCCTCTACCGCGGCCAGGACGAGCGGGCTCCGTACAGAACGTTCAAGTATTCCATTCACTACCTGAGCGGCCTGTTCGCGGCGCTGCTCATCGACCACTATTTTCCGGTTCTGGTC
>DATIPL010000420.1:0-9441 GCA_035471965.1 Gammaproteobacteria bacterium | reverse complement strand
TCGACGATCCCCAGGCTGGTAGCGGGAGGGTTTATGGCTCCGTCGAAAGGCGCTATGACCGCCTCGCCCATGTGCGCGCCATCGACGACGTGGCCGTGTTTCTCGAGCGCAGGCTCGCCTCCGGGTCGCCGGAGCGCGCAAATGAGTATGCCGCCAAGCCGACGCCGGCGGTTCCCGAGACCGGCACCTGGGCGGTGGATCCCGGCGATCCCGGCCCCGATCTGCCCCGGGTGGGGGCATCTGCGTTCGACGCCGTGTTCAGCCGCGTCACGCCGGAAGGCGTGGCGCACGACATTCCGTTCCCGTTCACCCGCCTGCTGAATAGGCTGGAGCAGGCGGCGGGCCGGGAGTCGATGGCGCGATCGCCGCTGGATGCCACCCTGATCCCCCTCGGTCGATCGCTGCAGCGCGAGGCCGCGGCGCCGGATTACTTTCAGTCGCCACGGATCGTGGTGGCCGTGACCGGGGAACCGGACTCCGGCGCGGGACCGCTCGGGATCCGGCTCAAGAATCGTCTGTTTCTGGGTTACCAGCCGCGATCAAGGGTGTTGGAAGTCATCAGCTACAACGAAGCGGCCGGCCGCTTCGAGTTTCAGGTCGTGCGCGACTACGCTGCGGACCGTGTGCTCGAGGCACGCTATGCGCGGCGCGCGCTCTGCACCAGCTGCCATCAGAACCAGGCCCCCATGTTTCCGGACGCCGGCTGGGACGAGACCACCGCCAACGAGGCGGTGGCGCGCCGTCTGGAAGGCCTTCAGCCGGAATTTCACGGCGTTCCGGTGACCGACGATCGTGCGGTGACCGCTATCGACATTGCCGCCGACGAGGCCAATCTGCTCCCGGTGTATCAAAGACTCTGGTCCGAAGGCTGCGCGTCAGCCGTTTCGCGCGAAACCGCGAGGTGCCGCGCGGGCGCGCTGCAGGCCATGGTCCAGTATCGTCTGAATAACTCCGCGGGTTTCGATCGAGCGGCGCCGCTCTATGCCGACGCTTACCTGGAATTGCAGCGGCGAAACTGGACCGATCGCTGGCCCGATGGCCTGCTGATACCGAATGCCAACCTGCCCAACCGCGCGCCGTTGATGTCGCCCTCGCCCTCGGTCGTGCCGGTGGCACTGGACCCGTTGCGGCATCGCCCGCCGATGGCCCGGTGGGACGTCTCGACCTCCCGGGATCCGGAGCGTCTCGTGCGCGGGCTCTCCCGCGCCCTGCCGGATCGGCACATCGCTTCGCTGGATCGGTACCTGCGCGAAGCGGGCGGGGACGCGTCCGGTCGTGCGTTGACCGCGCCTTGCAGGGTCGTTCGCCGGGGCCTCTGGGGGCGCCCACGGCTGTTCCAGATTGAGTGTGGCATGGAGGCCGACGGGGATCCTGCGTTTCAGTTACGGGCGCAATTTCAGGTGTCGCCCGACGGAAACGCCGAGGGAGAGGCCGGTTCCCTCGAGCTCAACGCCAGCAGCTACGCGCGGCGTACCCTGGTGGGGCGTCTCGAGGAGGTTCCCTCCGGCGGCCGCGTTGTTTTGCGCTTGGTGAGCAGGGATGGTGTCACGGCAATCAGGGCGCCCGACGGCAACGCGATCGAGCGATTTACGCTCGCCTGGGATCGTTCTTTGCCCGAGAGCGCCGCGCGCTTCGAAGCCGTCGGCACGCTTGTGATCGCCGGAGACTTCCAACCCGTCGCCTCCACTTTCGAGCGCCTCGCGGCCGGCGCTTCTCCGGAATCTCCCCTGCTCGCCGATCGATTCGACGGGATCGAGCTCTCCAGCTGGCTGCTTGCCGAGCTCGGCATTCTTTCTGATTTTCAGTGCTGTGAGACGAGACCGATGCCGGAACCGCGCCTCGATGTCGACGCCGGTTCGAACGAGGCGGCCTTGTCCGTGGCGCTCGAGCATCGCGGCCCGCTGTTGACCTTCAGCCGGTACTGCGGTGCATGCCACGGCAGCGATACGGTCTATCCTCCCGGCTTTCTCCATGGCGAAGGCGAGGCCATCTTGAGCGCCGTCGCGCAATGCGCCGAGCGGATCTACTTCCGGTTGTCCATGTGGCACCGCGCGTCGGAGGATCAGGCGGTGCCGCCAATGCCGCCGGTGCAGGGACTGACCCTGGTGAACACCACGGCGGAAGACTGGCGCCGGAGCGAATCGCTTCAGCGATTGACCGCCTATGCGCGAAAGTTGCTCGTTGAAGAGGCCCGCGATCCGGCTGCCGTGCTGGAAAAGCCCTACCACGCTGCCCGCGCCTGCCTCGCGGACCGGGACGTGGTCACGGGTGCAGTGGACGAATACGCGCCGCGATCATGATCGGGTGTCGCTCGCCCGGATGGCGGAGTCGCGAGCGTCGGTGACGATCGCAGGCCTCGACATCGGGCCGGCGCCGGGGTGTTTTCAACGGCAAGGAATTTTGCGCATGCCGGGCTTTCTGTGCGGCTGCTGGCGTCGGACGGTCAACGCCGGGATCGTTCCCGCAGCGCCAGCGCGGCCCGGTGGCGGCCGATTTCGATCATCTCCCGCGCCCGGTGAAACTCGAAGAAAGTACAGGCGTTTCTCGGTATCTCGATGACGATGTCCGGTGAATAGGCGGCGAGCTTCGAGCGCGCGATGCCGGTCTGCATCGTGTCGATGGAATGGGCGATGATGTCGAACATGCCCATGTCATCCGAGTCTCGCGCGCCCAGTTTTCGCTGCAGCCCTTCAATGAACTGGGCAATTCGTTTCTGAATGTCCGGACTGGCAGCCTGCTCACCTCCGGCGGATCGAGTCGGTCTCGGTTCCATGTCCGCTTTGCCGGCGAGACTGACCGCGATCGTGATCTCGCTCTCGTTGACCAGCGTGGGTGCGATGGGCAGGGGATTGACGAGTCCGCCGTCGACGAGGCGGCGGCCCCGGTACTCGTGCGGGGTGAACACGGTGGGGAAGGCGATGGACGCGCGGATGGCGTCGAACAGCGGGCCGTGCCGAAACCATACTTCTTTTTCCGCTTCGATATCGGTGGCCACCGCGGTGAAATCGATGCTCAGGTCCTCTATGTTGCAATCACCGATTAGATCCTTGAGCACGTTCATAATGCGATCGCCCTTGAACAGGCCACTGCGGCCGAAGGACAGGTCGAGCAATCGAACGACGTCGTTTCTGCTCAGCTCCGACACCCAATGGGTATAGACATCCAGCTTTCCCGCGGCGTAAATGCCTCCGATAAGTGCGCCCATGGAGGAGCCGGCCAGGCAGCGGATCTCGAAGTCGTTGGCATCCAGAAACTCTATGACACCGATATGCGCGAGCCCCCGCGCACCTCCGCTGCCGAGCGCCAGGGAGACGGTTTGCTTGTGAGTGCCCATGAAGCTCCGCTGACCGTTCAAATCCTGTTCAGCGTATCTTAAATGGCGCCTCTCGTGGGCCCTGGAAAGCAGAAAAATGCGACGAGGCCGGTGCCGAAACGTTTGTCGTGGCACCGGGTTTGCGCCTCCGCCGCCATTGCCCGGTTTGAACGATGGCACAGGAAAACCGGCACCGCTCCGCAAGAAACGACTCAGGTGCCCGGAGCCGGGGCGAGCAATGACAGGATACCGAGAACGAGAAACAGCCCCGCGGCCACCCAACGCACCGCCTTCATGTTGACCCGGTGGGCCAGAGCCGCCCCTATCCAGACGGCCGGAACATTGGCAATCATCATGCCCAGAGTCGTTGCCAGGACCACCTCCACGAGTGAATCGTAGTGAGCCGCCAGAGCGATTGTAGCCAGCTGAGTCTTATCGCCCATCTCCACCAGAAAGAAAGCGACGAGTGTCGTCGCAAATACACCGGTGCCGCGGAGGGTATGATCTTCCTTCAGCTCGTCCGGCTTGAGCGCCCAAGCGCCGAAGGCGAAGAACGAGAGAGCAACCATCCACCTCAGCGCGTCCGGAGGTATTACTTTCGCAAGCCAAACGCCCACGTAACCTGCGAAAAAATGATTGGCAAGCGTAGCGATCAGAATGCCCAGAACGATCGGCAACCTGCGTTTTAGTCTTGCCGCCAGCACAAACGACAGAAGCTGTGTCTTATCGCCCACCTCGGCGAGGGCGATTACAGAGGTCGAAAAGATGAAAGCGTCCAAAGAATTTTGCTGCCTCTAACCTCCGGATCGTCCGCCGGCAGGAGCATCGCGATCCATCCACGACCGTAATCGCGTTCCCATTTCACCTAGGTCTCGACAGTGAATTCGCCTGGAAGATTGGCCCCCTCTATGGCCAGCACGCGCGCCGGCGAGCCGTCCAGCCCCGCAAGCTTCAGGGGCAGCGCGATGATGGTTAAGCGCGGTTGCGTAACGGCGCCGAGCTTATGCACGTATTCGACGTTGTAGATGTCAGTGCCGAGAAGCTTGTGATGGATCTCGCAGTCCTCGCCGCGAAAGCCCGGCTTTCGCACCACGTACTCCTCGGCAAAATCGTAGACGATGGCCTTCACGCGGCGCTCGACCAGCCAGTCGGCGCCGTCCGGACCCAGGTACGGACCTTCCTTCCAGAAGACGTCGTCCCCCCAGTGCCGGTCGGTCCACCCTGTTTTCAGTATGGCGATATCCCCGGGCCTGACGTGCCGCCCGCGATCCTCGAGCGTGTCGCCGGTGATTCCCGTTTCACGGCCGTGATCCGAGAGATCGAGAAGAGCGGCCGGTCCGATCAATTTTCCAAGCGGTGCCGCATCGATTCCCGGTGCGCCCTCTATAAAATGATTGGGCGCGTCCACGTGGGTGCCGTAGTGGCAGAACATCGAGAACGTGGAGCCCTGCCAGCCGCACTCGGAGAATTTATACGGCGTGTCAAAGTCCGCGGAAAGACCCAGTCGTCCCTGTTTGTCGTGAATGGTCAAGGATAGATCGATGACGTGCATGTTGCGCGTTCCCCTTTCCACGTAGCCCCGGGAGCGAAAAGACTTTCGGACAGTCTACTGATTTCCAGGCGCCCGTGCCCGTATCGCAGCCAATCGGGTCCTCGAAACGGGTATAATGCTTTTCATACCACCGTCTGGAAATCGAGATGGCCGATCCGCAATCGATCAAAGACTTCAGCAGGCATCCGGACCTCGCGCATCTGCCCTCTGATCCCGCCCTTCGCGTCAAGGCCATGGAAAGTCTCTTGCTGGAGAAAGGCCTGGTCAAAGCCGAAACCATAAACGCCTGTATTGAAAAATTCGAAAAAGACGTCGGTCCGCACAACGGCGCGCGCGTGGTGGCCCGGGCCTGGGTCGACCCGGACTTCAAAGCGCGATTGCTGGGAAACGCCACCGAGGCGGTGGGCGAGATGGGTTATATCGGCAACCAGACCACCGACATCGTGGCGGTGGAGAACACGTCCCGGGTTCACAACCTGGTCGTTTGCACGCTGTGCTCGTGTTATCCGTGGACGCTCCTCGGTCTGCCCCCGCCCTGGTACAAGTCCTTTGCCTACCGCTCCCGGGTGGTGCGCGAGCCCCGGGAGGTGCTGAAAGAATTCGGAGTTGAAGTGGGCGAGGACGTGTCCGTGCGGGTGTGGGATTCGACGGCGGAAGTGAGATATCTCGTTATTCCGGAGCGTCCGGCCGGCACCGAGCGGATGACGGAAACGGAGCTTGCCGGAATCGTGACCCGGGATTCCATGATCGGTGCGGCGAGGCTGTAATCTGGAAGATGAACGGCGTACATGACATGGGCGGCATGCACGGCTTCGGTCGTGTGCCCTTCGAGAACAACCAGGCTACGTTTCATCACGAGTGGGAGCGAAAAGTCTGGGGCCTGGTGCAGGCATCGACCTACCCGGACTGGCTGACGCTGGATCGATCGCGTCACACTCTGGAAAGGATGCCGCCGGCGCTCTATCTGTCTTACAGCTATTTTGAGCGCTGGTTATACGGACTGACGACGAAGCTTTTGGAGGGAGGCCTGATCGCCATCGACGAGGTCAAAGCGGGAAAAGCCGCAGCAGGTACAGTGCCGCGCACTGATGCGTCCGGTCCGGACAGCGTCAATCCCTACGCCCACAGAGAATACCGGAGAGAGATCGATGCGGCTCCCCTGTTCAAGCCCGGTGAGCGCGTGCGAACGAAAAATCTGAATCCCGCCGGTCACACGAGGCTGCCGCGCTACGCGCGAGACAAAGTAGGAGCCGTTCATCTGCACCACGGCGCCCATGTGCTGCCGGATGCGAACGCTCACAGCAAGGGCGAGTCTCCGCTGCACCTCTACACGGTCGGCTTTTCCGCGCGCGATCTGTGGGGACCGGAGGCAGGCGCCCGGGACATGATCTTTCTCGACATCTGGGAGTGCCATCTTGAACAGGTCAAATAACGATCCGCAGTTTCAGGACCCGTGGCAGGCTCAGGCTCTGGCTCTGGCAATGGCGCTTCAGGACGCCGGCGTCGTTACCACCGCCGAATGGTCGAGCGCGCTTGGCGACGCCATCAAGCGCGCCCGGGCCGCGGGCGACCCGGACAAGGGCGACACCTACTACGACCACGTGCTCGTTGCGCTCGAGACACTCATGCACCAGAAGGGCCTCGTTGCGGGAGAAGAACTTTCAACCAGGAAGCTGCAGTGGAGAGAAGCGTATCTCCGCACGCCTCACGGTCAGCCAGTGATTATCGAGCAATGAGGACAAGGCTGGTGACCATTGCGATTGACGATCCGTTGTCCCCGACACAATCCTGACAGTTTGATTCGGCTGAGGACGCCGGCCCTTGGATCATCTGGCGATTCTGACCATTATCGGCGGCTTTCTCGTCTTCGGTCTTGCCAGCGGGCGGATTCAGGACTCAGTGCTGACGGGCCCGATGCTGTTCGCGGCCTTCGGACTCATTGTCGGCCCGGCGGCGCTGGGCCTCGTGCCGATGCAGATCGACAACACGGTGCTGCATTGGCTGGCCGAGATCACGCTGATACTCGTGCTCTTTGCCGACGCATCGAGCATCGATCTGCACCGCTTGATGCGCGATCACAACCTGCCGCTGCGTATGCTGGCTATCGGCATGCCGGTGAACATCGCTTTGGGCGCCCTGGCGGCCCTGGCACTGTTCACCGAGCTCACGATATGGGAAGCAGCGCTTCTGGCCGCGATCCTGGCGCCCACCGATGCTGCCCTAGGCCAGGCCGTGGTCACCCATCCGGCCGTGCCGGCGCGCATACGGCAGGCGCTCAATGTCGAGAGCGGTCTCAACGACGGCATCGCGCTGCCTTTGGTGCTGATCTTTGCCGCCCTTGCGAGCGCGTCCCAGGAAACGAAGCAGGCCACGGAGTGGCTGCTTTTCGGCCTGACCCAGGTGACCCTCGGCCCCGTCGCCGGCGTCGCGGTCGGCTACCTGGGCGCAAAGCTGGTCGCCCTGTGCAATCGCACCGGCTGGATGACCGAGCGCGCCGAAGGAATGGTCGCCCTGGCCCTGGCGTTCGGCGCCTTCGGTGTGGGGGAGGCCATCCACGGCAACGGCTTCATCGCGGCGTTCATCGCCGGACTGACCTTCAGCAACGCCCTCGGGCGCGCGTGCAGGTATTTGTTCGAGTTTGCCGAGAGCGAGGGGCAGATCCTCGTGCTTCTGACCTTTTTCGCCTTCGGCTGCGTCATGATTCCCATGACTTTTCCCAACATCGGTCTGTCAGCTTGTCTTTACGCGCTGCTCGCAGTGACCGTGCTGCGCATGCTGCCGGTTTCACTGTCGCTGCTCGGCACCCGGATCAAACCCGTCACTTCCGTGTTTCTCGGCTGGTTCGGTCCGCGGGGACTGGCTTCCGTCTTGTTCGTGCTGCTGATTCTCGAGGAAATGGGCGTCCCGCATAAGGACACGATTTTCACTGTCGCCATCACGACCGTGGTGTTGAGCATTGTGCTTCACGGCGTCACCGCCGGTTGGGCCGCCCGAAGCTACGGCGCCTGGTGCGCGAGCATCGAAGAGTGCGAGGAGAAACGGCCGGTGTCGGAAAAGGCATTTGAGGGCGCATGACGTCAGTCCTGGTGGTCCACTCCGGGAGGGGGCGAGATGAACAATCAGCCCGGCGAATCCGCCTCAGCACCTGATAACGATCTCGGCTCGGCCGTCGAGGCGTTGCGCGGCACGTTGCGCGGGGAAGTGCTCGTCGCCGGCGACGAGGGCTACGACGATGCGCGCGCCGTATGGAATGCCATGATCGATCGTCGACCCGCCGTCATCGTTCGGTGCCGGGGAGTTGCCGATGTCGTTGATGCCGTCGCATTTGCCCGCGACCAGGGTCTGCCGGTTTCCATACGGGGCGGTGCCCACAACGTCGCCGGCCATGCGGTTTGCGAAGGCGGCCTCATGATCGATCTCTCGCTCATGCGCAGCGTTCGAGTCGATCCACGGGCGCGGCGGGTCTGGGTCCAGGGCGGTGCGACGTGGGGGGACGTTGACCGCGAGACCCAGTTATTCGGTCTGGCGACCCCGGGCGGACTGATCTCCGATACCGGCGTCGGCGGACTCACGCTCTCCGGTGGCATCGGCTGGCTCAGAAGCCGCTATGGCCTGAGTATCGACAACATGCTCTCGGCCGAGGTCGTGACCGCAGACGGCCGGCTGGTCAGAGCAAGCGAGGAGGAAAACCCGGATCTGTTCTGGGCGCTTCGCGGCGGCGGCGGCAACTTCGGCGTGGTCACCGGGTTCGAATTCGCATTGCACGCTATCGGGCCCAAGGTCATGTTCTGTGCGCCGATCTATCCCATCGAAGCCGGCGCCGAGCCAATCCGCTTCTGGCGCGACTTCATGCACAGCCAGGCCGACGATGCCGGATCGTTGATCGAGTTCTCCACGGTGCCCGAGGATCCGGAATTCCCTCGAGAGTCGTGGGGCCGGCGGGTGTTTACCATTGCTGCCGTCTTTGCCGGCGATGCCGGGGAGGGAGAGAAGCGGCTGCAGCCGCTGCGCGGGCTGGCCGATCTCGTCGCCGATTTCTCGGGGCAGATGAATTATTGCGACGTTCAGTCGCTGTTCGACGCGCAAACGCCGTTCGGCCGGCATCGTTGTTACTGGAAGTCCATTTACCTGAATGCGCTGTCCGATGACATCATCGATGTGCTTCTGCAGGGTAATACCGCGCCGCCTTCGCCCAACACGCTCAGTTCGATCTGGAAATTCGGCGGCGCGACGGCGCGCGTTCCGGCCGCTGCCACCGCGTTCGGCGACCGCTCCATGCCTTACATGTTCTCAGTCGATTCCGTTTGGAGTGCGCCCGAGGACGACGAGACCAACCTCGCATGGACCCGGGACTTCTGGCAGCGGTTGCAGCCGCATTCTCATCACGGGCGAATGTATCTGAATTTTCCGGGCCTGGGGGAGGACGCCGACATTCTTTTACAAAAGACCTTCGGGTCCAATTACGCCCGGCTGGCGACAATCAAGAAAAAATACGATCCGCAGAACGTCTTCCGCTTCAATCAGAATATCAATCCGGCTTCGCAATGACTCGAAAAATCAATCCGGAAGTCGACCC
>DATIPL010000419.1:0-4533 GCA_035471965.1 Gammaproteobacteria bacterium | reverse complement strand
AGCACCGCGGCGCAAAAACCGGTGTCTGCGCGGAACACGACCATCATCGCGCTCGAGCTCGGCAGTCCGCGCTTGACGTTTTCGAAATAGCCGCTTGCGAGTTTGACTGCAAAATGATCCAGTCCTCTGACGTAGGCGCTTTTGATGTCCACGTCACCGTGATGATCGGCTATCTCAACATGCATGATGGGCGGCATGCTCACCTTGTCCTCGGCGAGCCAGGTAAAGGCCTGCTCCACGGCACGAAGCGCCTGCTGATTCATCACCGCGCACTGGCGCAACTCGCTTTCAGTAAGGATCAGTACCGGCATTGACCGCTCTCGTTGCTGTTCGGAGCCGTAGCTTTCGTTAATGCTTTCATCGAGCACGTCCATGACCGGAAAATTGCCGCCGATAGACGTCTTCCAATGCTCGTCCGTCCATGGAGCCCATTTCTGAATTTGACGCGCGCGAAGAATCGCCCGAGCTAAAACAGGCGGCTCGGCGCCGTCGAGCCGGGCCGCGGCAACTCCCTACTCGCGGTGATAATCTTCGCCAATGACCGCGGCGCAGTCTCCGCGCTTGATGTGCCCGGGGAAATGACGGCAGAGCAAGAGACCGGACCGGTGCGCCGTGTGCGCCAACGGTTCGCGCGACGGGTCCAGGTGATTGTGGACCCGGCCGATGACGGAGCCGGCCTCGACCTCGGCGCCCAGATCCGCGACGACTTCGTAGATTCCATCATCTTCGGAAATCACGTAACAGTCGCTGTCCGGCGTGTGCATCAGCCGGGTGGGATCCATGCCGAAATCCTCGCGCCTCACCACCGGCTCGTCCAAAAAACCGAAGTGCCTTAACACGTTGCGTATTCCGACATCCGCTACACGCAGGGTTTCCGCCGTCACGCTGCCGCCGCCACCCAGCTCCGTGGAGATGAAGATCTTGCCCATCTCCTCCACCGCTGTGTCGAGCATTCCTTCCGCGTCGAGCTCCTTGATTACCAACCCGATCGGTGCGCCGAACGCCAGCAGCGCGTCCAGAGTTTTTTGCATGCGGTCTTCCTCTTCCAGCTCGTGCATCACGGCGCTGGGGACGAAGTTCAACGTTTTTCCGCCCGAGTGAATATCGACCACTATGTCGCATAAAGGCAGGACACGGGAGTGCACGTAATGGGCAATCATATTCGTGATTCCGCCCCTGTTCGATCCAGGGAAGCACCGGTTCATATTGCCGCCGTCGATGGGCGAAGTTCTCGTCCCGGAACACACCGCCGGAAAATTCAGCGCGGGAATGAGAATGACACGGCCCTGAATCGATCCGGGGTCCAGCTCACGGGCCAGCTTCATTATGGAGATGGGGCCTTCGTACTCGTCACCGTGGTTGCCTCCGCTGCAAAGGATGGTGGGGCCGTCCCCGTTCTTGATCACGATAACCGGCATCCGCAGGGAGCCCCACGCCGAATCGTCGCGGGAATGTGGAATCGACAAGAAACCGAACTGTTTGCCCGATTTCTCATAATCGACGGAGGCGCTTATGCGCGATTTTTCTGATGCGCTCACCTGCAAGAAGTCCCCGATAGCGTCGCGTAGTTTCGTTTCCTGAACGGCCCGGATGCCCGGCATAGTGACAGATTGTCCGCCGCGGTTTCAATTCTCGCTCCCGAGGATCTCCAAGAGCCGAACGCCGGTACGTTCGCAATCACATTTCCACCGGGGGGCGGAGCAGGTTTCAGTTCGACGGCTCGACGCGCTTGTACACGTCCTCGAAACGCTCGATATCGTCTTCGCCGAGGTAGTCTCCGACCTGCACTTCAATGACCTCCAGCAGCGATTTGCCGGGATTTTCGAGCCGATGCTTGGTTTCCACGGGGATGAAGGTGGACTCGTTCGGTCTGAGCTCGAACACGTCCTCTCCTCTGGTCACTCTTGCCACGCCCTTGACCACCACCCAGTGCTCGGCACGGCGGTGGTGAAGCTGTAGCGAAAGCTTCGCCCCGGGCTTCACCGTAAGGCGCTTGACCTGGAAGCCCTCGCGGCTCTCCAGCGATTCGAAGCTGCCCCAGGGGCGGTGGACCAGGCGATGGGTGCGGGTTTCGTCGCGCAGCCGGTTGTTCAGCTCGTCGACGATGGCGCGAACGCCCTGGGCCTGGCTCTTGTTCATCACCAGCACCGCGTCCGGCGTCTCCACCACGACGATGTCCTTGAGCCCGGACGCCGCCACCAGTCGATGGCTGGAAATCAGCAGGCTGTCCTCGGTCTCCAGCGCCAGGACGTCGCCCTGAAGCGAGTTGCCGTGATCGCCTTCCCGCTGTTGCTCGAGAAGCGCAGACCAGGTCCCGATGTCCGACCAGCCGGCGTCCAGCGTGACCACCGCGGCGGGAATGGGATCCCCCTCGCGGCCGTCGTCTGCGGGGCGGAGATAGGACTGTGACAACCGTTCCATTACCGCGTAATCGATTGAGTCGCTGGGACAACGGGCATAGGCCCCGCGTCCGAGGTGAAAAAATTGATCGTCGTCGCGGCCGCTCTCCACCGCCTCGCGGCATGCCTGCAGCAGCTCCGGGCGGCAGCGGTTGATGGCTTCGAGCCATATGGACGCCCGCAGAATGAACACGCCGCTGTTCCAAAGGTACTGACCGGAGGCCACGTAGGAATCCGCTGCCCGCTGCCCGGGTTTTTCCACGAAGGCGGCGATGCGATGCCCTCGCGCGTTCGATCCTACCCGCACGTTGGTGCTGGTATCGCGGCGAATATAGCCGTAGCCGGTATCCGGCCGGGTCGGAATGACGCCTAAGGTGACGATGAATCCCGCTTTGGCGATTTCCACGGCGGCTTCGAGCGCGCCACGAAAGCTTGCCGCGTCGAGGATGGCGTGATCGGCCGGCAACACCATCATCACCGGGTCTCTCCCCTCCCGCTGCAGAAAGTGGGCGGCGGAGCACAGCGCAGGCGCCGTATTGCGACTCTGTGGCTCGAGCAGAATGCGACCAGGCGCGCGGCCGATCGCTTCGAGCTGATCGCGGATCAGAAAACGCTGCTCCTCGTGGCACACCACCAGCAGCGGCGGTGACTGCTTTACTCCACGCAGACCATCGAGTCTCAGCACGGTATCCTGAAGCAGGGAATTCTCTCCGCTGAGTTTCAAAAGCTGCTTTGGGAAATCCTCCCGCGAAAGCGGCCACAGTCGCGTGCCGGAACCCCCGGCAAGCACGACGGCGCAGATATCGGAAGAACTTTTCCCGGTCGCGCTCAAAAGATACCGCGTCCCAATTCAGCACAGAGCCGAAGCCTGGCAAACGCCGATCCCATCCCGACCGTCATTCGTGACAGGCGATGAGAGACAGCTCAGAAGTTACAAGCAAGAGGATAGTTCCTTTCTGCGACAGGTTATATGTTACCTGTTACACAATGGCTGTCATATGTCGCCCGCCGGGACAAAAATTCCTCAGCGATACGATCGAGAAGTCGACGGGAAGCCTGACCGGCTCAGACGTAAAGCAGGATCAGGTAAAGCCCCAGCGCCGCCACCGCAAACAGCACCATGGCTGCGGTGGTCCAGCTCCGCGCGGCGATGCTTTCCGGCCCGTAATACGTCCTGATCTCCTCGAGTCCACGATGCAGCAGATCCAGAACGACGGCGCGGAAGTTCCGGTCGATCGAAAAGAGGATGCTTCCGAGCGCCCTTGCCAGCACGGGACCTAATCGGCGGTAGAACCAGTCCCAGTCCAGGCTGATAGTGAGGGTACGCTTCATCAGCGGCAGCAGGACGAAAAAGGCAAGGCCCGAGAACAACAGCAGCTGAAGCTGCGCCACGACGTGCTCCCCGGTGTAGGGCACGTAGTCCACCGGTGCCGGAAGGATTTCATAGAGCATACCGGGGGCAACGCCGAGAATGATGCAGAGCGCGGCGAAAATGACCATGGCCACGCGCATCCCCATCGGTGGTTCCGGCGGGCGCAGACCCGAGTCTTTCTGGAAAAAAACGAACCAGGGAAACTTGATCCCGGCGTGCAGAAACACGCCGGCGGACGCCGCAGCAAGCGCGAACCAGACGAAGGTGAAATGCTGGTCCAGTGCCCCCTGGGAGATCATCGATTTGCTGATGAAGCCTGACGTCAACGGGAAAGAGGAAATGGCCAGCGCGCCGATGATGCCGCAGGTGGCGGTGAGGGGCATGGTCTGAATCAGCCCGCCGAGTTCTGAGCACTTGCGCCGCCCGGTCATGTGAAGCACCGCGCCCGCGGACATGAGCAACAGCGCTTTGTAGATGATGTGAGTGAACGCGTGCGCTGCGGACCCGTTGAGGGACATCACGGTGCCGATTCCGATTCCGGTCACCATGAAACCGACCTGATTGACGATGCTGTACGCAAGAATGCGCCGCATGTCGTTTTCCAGCAGCGCATAGACGATGCCGTAAAACACCATGTAGAGACCCAGCCAGATGAGAAGCTCTGTGCCTGCAAACCCGACGATGAGCACGTAGACGGCGGTCTTGGTGGTAAAGGCCGACAAGGTGACCATGCCGCTGGGGGAAGCCTCGGGATAGGCGTCC
>DATIPL010000418.1:0-1870 GCA_035471965.1 Gammaproteobacteria bacterium | reverse complement strand
TCCACCGGTACCCCAGCCAGCTACCGATGATCACCCAGGGGACGCAGCCCACGAACAGCGGTATGCCGAACTTGTTCACCAGATTGACCGCATACACCCACACCGACTCGAACCAGCCGGCGTCTTCGCCCAGGGACTCCGTCAGTCGGCTGGCAAAGGTCTCGTAGTCTCTCACCCTGTCCCAGCGCCCCATCAGCGTTCGCCCGGTGACGATGTACAGGTAATAGACCGGCGGCGCCGTGGCGACGTTGGTGACCCAGGTCCAGGCCATGGCGACCACGAGGCTGAAGTTCCACTCGGACCGGAAGCGCCTGACGGCCAGCCAGATCAACAACACAATGGGCATCTGAACGCCCACCGTCGGCGTGAGCGCCACCATCAGGCCGAACATTACGCTGCGAGCGATATACTCCGGAGTATGTGGCGTGTGCAGCAGCGGATGAATGAGCCGCGTGCGGATCACGGTCGAGACCCGCTCGACGGACGAATGCTCGCGATTGCGTGTATTCATACCTTAGGGCTGCATCAGCGCCTCGAGCCCGGTTCGTAACAGTCCGCGACGTTCACAACCATTTTTTTCGTCGAAACCAGGCAAGCTGGACAATTACGATGGCGATCATGGCGCCGAGCAGCACGAAGTAGGAATATTTGAATCCCAGCTCTGGAATGTGTTCAAAGTTCATCCCGTAGATTCCGGCAAGAAAGCTCAGCGGAACGAAGATCACCGTAATGATTGTCAGCACCTGCATCACCTTGTTCAGGCGGTGGGAGGCCAGCGCGAGATAACCGTCAATGAGGTCCGAGGCGATCTCGTGATACAGCCCGGCGAGGCTCATGCTGCGCTCGAGCTGATCGTAAACGTCATTCAGCTCATGATGATGCGCCTTACCGAAGTACGGCTCCGGGTGCGTGCGAAGCTGGGAGAGCATCTGCGCATGATAGGTAAAATACCGACGCATGCGCTTGAGATTCGCCTTGTAGCCCGATAATTCTCCCATCAGCACGTCGCGTGGCTGCTCGAACAGCTCGTGCTCGATCTCGTCCAGCCTCACCTCCAGAGAAAGCAATATCGGCACGAACCTGCGCACGATACGGTCCATCAGTTTCATGGCGATGCCGTTGAGGCCCAGCTCGAACATCGAGCCCGCTTCGGTGACCTGCTCCCATACCCAATCGATGCTCGGCGAGACGTTCGAGTGCCGGGTGATGAGAAACCGGTCGCTGAGAAAAAGGCAGATTTGCACCGACTTGAATTCGGAAGGGGTCGAATCCGGGTGCAGTCCCTTGAAGATCAGAAACAGAAAATTATCGAATCGCTCCAGCTTGGGTGGATGCCGATCGCGCATGGCGTCCTGAACCGCCAGCGGGTGAAGCCTGAACGGGTTCTCCAGCAGCTCACGTTCTTCATCCGGCTGGACATCGACCAGGTCCAACCAAATCAGTTTTTCCGGATTATTCTTCCACGTCTCGACCAGACGCTCATCCCCGGCCGTCACTTTCTTGTTTTTCAAGTCATAAAGCATTGCTCGAATCATAAAAAACCCCCGGGCCTCGCGGCCTCGCTTCAGGCAAGGTGCTGACGACAGCGAATGTCTGCTTGCCGCAAGCTCTGCGCGGCGGAATCGATTGAATTCATTCGCCTGGCCCCATGATACGATCCTGTCCCCGACAGGGAATACGAACAGGGACATCGACCATGGATACCGCCTTAGCGACGGTTACCGCCATTGTGCTTCTGCTGCTTGCCAATGGTTTTTTCGTCGCCGCCGAGTTCGCGCTGGTCAAAGCGCGCAGCTTTCGCATCGACGCGCTGGCCGCCGACGGGCGAATGGGCGCGAAGCTTGCCCAGAAGATCCAGCGCAAGCTGGAA
>DATIPL010000417.1:0-2771 GCA_035471965.1 Gammaproteobacteria bacterium | reverse complement strand
ACTGGTTTCTGACGGCCATAGCGAGCGCCATTTGTGGCGAGTCGGGTTCTCGCGAGAGCAAGAAGTCGTCATAGTTTTCCAGAAGATCCTTTTCCACATCATCGAAGTATGCGAGCACCTGCGGCAGTGCGTCGTAACGCGAACGAAGCTCCTTCATAGAGTGCTCGATGGCATAGCGCGTAACCTCGGAATTCAGCTCACGCAATTTCTTCCGATGATCTCGCTCCCATTGGGGAACTTTGCGCATGGTGTCCTGCAGTTCGCCCTCGAGCACTTGTATGCGAGCTCGCATCTCCTTCTGTCGGTTCTCCGGCCATTTGCTGAAGTCTTCGCGAGTCACCACCTCCCCGTCTTCCATCGGAACCAGCGCGAAGCCCTGAGGCGTATGGATCAATGCGATACCTTGCCCGTTGGCGCGCTGCCGCAGGGCGTTGAACTCCGATTCCTGATTTTCCTTGAACTCGTCCTCGAGCGCCTGACGCCTGGCGTTGTAGTCCTCGCTTTCGAAAACGGCGGGAAGAGCTGCCTTCAGATCACCGATAAGCCGCTCCATATCGTCCCTCAGCTCTCTTGCCTTTCCCGCTGGTAGAGATATCGCACGCGGCTTATGAGGAAGTGAAAAGTTGTTGACGTAGCACCAGTCGTCGGGCACGGGCAGTGCAGCAGCGCTGTCTTTCAGATGATGCCGAAGCAGAGTGTGCTTACCAGCGCCCGGAGGACCGAACACGAAGACGTTGTAGCCGAAGCGGTGAATGTTGGTGCCAAACTCGATTGCCTCGACTGCGCGCTCCTGTCCGATGAGGCCTTGAAGATCTTCGAGATCGTCCGTGGTCCGAAAGTTGAGTTTGTCCGGATCACAGCCGTGATAGAGATCGGAACTCGAAAGCGGTTTCATTGGCGGGCTCATCTTCGTGCAATTATCTGCTCTGACGAGGGACGGGGAAAATGATCATGATCAAAGCATTCCCGGCTTCGGCTATACCTCCAGTCGAAAACGCATGGCTGGAAGATCGGCCGGCAGAATACTGAAGTCCCCGGGCCGGGCCCCAACGCTGATGACCTTTTTTAATCTCCCGCGCTGCAATCAGATCATCTTGATAGACGTCATTCTGAGTTCGGCGCCACGAACTCCGGCATCTTGAACTTGCGCCGATAGTCGCCCGGCGTAATCAGGGTGATGCGCTTGAACAGCCGGCGGAAAAAAGCCGGGTCCTCGTACCCGATTCCCCAGCTGATTTCATCGATCGGCTCGTCGGTGGCCTCGAGACGCCTCTTGGCGCTCTCGATGCGCAGTTGCTGCACATAAGCGATGGGCGTTAGACCCGTCGCCTTGTTAAACCGGCGCTTGAAGCTCCTCTCGGGCAGACCCGATCGCTTCACCATTTCCTCGACCGGCGAAGACCGGGTGAAATGCTCGCTCAGCCATTCCTGGGCACTGAGAACCACGGCATCGCCGTGATCGCTCGGCGCGTCGAAGACGACGTAGGGCGCCTGACCTTCTTCGTGCCATTGCAGAAGCATGAACTTGGCGATCATCCGGGCGGCGGACGGGCCTACGCGCCGCGCGACGAGATAGAGCACCAGATCATGCCAGGAAGCCGAGGCGCCCGACATCACGAACTCCCCACGATCGCCGGTGATGACCAGCACCTTCTCCACGCTCAGGCGCACCCTGGGAAAATTGCGGCGGAAAGTGCGTGCGTACGCCCAGTGAACGGTGGCTTCGTGTCCGTCGAGGAGACCGGTCTCGGCCAGCAGCAGGACGCCGGAGCAGGCCGAGCACACGGTAGCGCCGCCGTCGTGCATGGCTCTGAGCCAGCGGACCACCTCGGGATACCGGCCGGGCCTCCACTCGCCGTCCGCCACCAGCATGGAAGGCAGGATGACGATCTCCGTCTCGGCCACCTCGGCCAGGGTCCTGTGGGGGCTGAGCGTCAGACCGCTTGCGGTGGTGGTGGGGGTGGCCACCGGCGAGACGACCTCCACCTGAAACGGCGCCGCCTGCGCCACCGGGTCGCCGATGGTCGCGAACAGGTCGAAGCCGTTCAGCACCTCGTAAATTCCGCTCAGAGACGAGGCTGTGGCGTCGGGTATCGCCACCAGGCTCACATGAATGGGGGATTCGGGGGACGTCACCGGGCGCTGCCGAAAACAAGAATGGCATAAATGGACCGAATCCGGCAATTCTGGCTCTCATCACCGGCGAAGGCAAGCGGCATGATTTGGCTCGACTCAATCACGGTCCGCAAAAGGCGTAACCCGGTGAGACCTCAAAAACACGGACGAATCGATCTGATGGCGGCGGCCGGAGTCCTGGTCAAGAGGTTGAGGCACGTGGGACAGGAACGCGCCACCGAGCGGCAGCTGATGGGTCTTCCAGACCACACCTTGCGCGACATCGGCATTTCACGCACCGACATCCCGTTCATCGCAATTGGAATACCGCCGCGCACGGACTGAACCCACTCGATTATCAGGAGAGCCAACCATGTATTCAAAAGCATGCAGCCTGAGTTTGTTGCTGGCAGGCGCCCTTTTCGCCAACCCGGCCTCGGCTCACGAGCCCATCGATACGCCGGACCCCGGGGCACCCAGCACGGTGCCGCTTCACGAGGATCTCGGTGATCTCAGCTACTCGATCGATACCGGCAGCGAGCGCGCGCAACAGTATTTCGACCAGGGATTGCGTCTCGCCTACGCGTTCCACCATGCCGAGGCGTTGCGGTCGTTCCGGGCGGCGCAGAGGCACGACCCCGATTGCGCCATGTGCG
>DATIPL010000416.1:0-1975 GCA_035471965.1 Gammaproteobacteria bacterium | reverse complement strand
TGCCCGCGAGCCGGTCGCGGACAATGGCTTCCAGCCTTTCCCTGCGCACGGGCTTTTCCACATACCCGTCGCATCCCGCGTCCAGCATGGCTTCGATTCGGTCGCGTTCGGACTGGGCGGTCAGCGCGAGCACCGTGCCCGTGAATTCCTCCTGGCGAAGCGTTCGTACCGCCTCGATACCGTCCATCACCGGCATCTGCATGTCCATGAACACCAGATTGGGTTGCTTCATAATGGCAATCTCCACCGCCTCCTGTCCGTTTTCAGCCAGCAGCACGTCCAAGCCCATCTTGCGCAGGTAAAGCGACAGCAGCTGGCGAAGATCAGGGGTGTCGTCTGCTACCAGAATCGTCCCCTCGACTCTCGGCGCCTCCTCCTCCGGCTTGATCTTTCGCCTCACGACCCGGGATGGATATTCGAAGCCCTCCGCAGGTATCGTCAAGATGAAGATGGACCCCTTGCCGATCTCGGATACCACGTCGATATCGCCGCCCATGAGCCTTGCAAGGTTGCGGCTGATGGTAAGCCCGAGACCGGTGCCCCCGTGCGTGCGAGCAACCGTTTTGTCGGCTTGCTGAAAGGCGGAAAAAATCCGTTCCAGAGCCTGCCGGCTCATTCCTGGACCGGTATCGATGACCCGGATCTCTAAACTTCCCTCGCTCCAGTCTACCTCGAAAATCACTCCGCCTTTTTGCGTGAACTTGATGGCGTTGCCGCCCAGGTTCACCAGGATTTGACGTACCTTGAGCTCGTCCACGCGCACGCCGGTCGGGACGCTCTTCGAAATTCGATCCTCCACGCTCAACCCCTTGTCGTCGGCGATGGGCCGAAGCGTGTCGACGACGTTGTCGATCATCTCCTCCATGGAAACGCTGCCAATGTCGAGCGCCATCTGCCCTGCCTCGAGCTTGGCCTGATCGAGCAGGTTGTTGATGAGTGATAACAGATGCTGGCAGTTCTTGTCGATGATGTTGACTTGAGAGCTTCGCTCTTCATCGCTCATGTCGCTTTCCGCAAGCAGGCGGTTATATCCCATGATCGCCGTCAGCGGTGTTCTCAGCTCATGGGTCATGTGCGAAAGGAACTGACTCTTGAGCTCGCTGGCTTCGTCCGCGGCGAGCTTTTCCAGGTAATAACGCCGACGCTCATCGTGCATGGTCTTGACCCGCGCCGTCAGCTGTCCGAGCAACGTGAACGCGCCCAGTAGAACCGGGAAAAGCAGCGTGCTTTGCATCGCAAACTGAGAAACCAGCAGCAGATTCACGATTATCACGGAACTGAAGCCGAGTCCGTAAACGACCACCACCATCCATTCGGGCAGGCCCCGTCGGCTCGCAATCACCAAGGGGAGCAGCGCCGAAAGCACGCACAGCAGCATCTTGATCGAATTCGATCTCGGCGTGAGCACCAGACCGTTGGCGAGGTTGGCATAAGCCAGCGCGAGAACATCCAGACCCGCCATCCTCCCGTGTATCGGCAGGCGGGCGTAGTCGCCGAAGGATGCGGTGGTACTTCCGATGAAAACGGTGCGACCCTCGACAAGATGCTTTTCGATCCCCGGGCCGTCTTCGCCCAGAGCCGAGTTCACGACGCGATCGAAGGAAATGGCCTCGAGGCCGTCGAGACTGCCCGGCACCCTCAGCAGCGCGTTGCCGTCGGCGTCGACGGGCCAGGTGCGATCCCCAATCTGGACCGAGTCGCGGCTGACGCGGAAGCTGGGCTGCGCCCGGGGAGAGAACAGCGCCGCCAGGTGCAGCGCCGGAAGATGGTGGCCGCTGGATTTATGCATCAACGGTACGCGTCTGAGCATGCCGTCGTCGTCGGGCGGGACGCTGACGACGCCGACACCCGCCAGCGCCTGATCGCGCCCCGTCAGGCCCGCGTGGGGCAACCGGAATCGACCCCACGTCTTCGACGATGGCGTCTCGGCCGGCCTCCAGTCCAGCACTTCGAGCTGCTGCTTGTATTCGGGGTC
>DATIPL010000415.1:0-4583 GCA_035471965.1 Gammaproteobacteria bacterium | reverse complement strand
GAAGGTAGAATTTGCGGCAATGTTAGACGGTGACCGACTAACATTCCGGCCTGCTACATCTTTCATCTATTGAGGCCAAGCTCGCGCCTTGATCTGATTTAGAGATCAACATCGTGAAGAAAGGGATACAAAGTCATTTCTCAGAAGCGAAATCATCCTCCAACAGCTTGATCGTCTCTTCCTTTAAACAGATTTTCGAATTTGGCGGATAGACAAATGTCGGAGTCGGACTCGGCAGACGACAACCACGTCCGGGACAACGGTGCTGTCTACGTCGTCCGCCGCGACACCCTGCGCGAGTTCAACGCCATCCTGCAGCGGGACGCGACCGACACCACATATAAATATGCACTGCTTCGCGCCTTGATCGAGATCGCCGAGCAGCAGTCGCACCACGTGACCCCCGGTAATCCGGATGCGGCGCCGGACTCACACTCGCTTCACTCGAACGAAGACTGGGTCTCCTTTCCCTTGGGACTCATCGTCGAGAAGTGGCTAACTTACTACTATCCGTTCGTGGAACGGCGCCTCCCGCAGCGCCACGGCGAGCGTCCGCGAAGCGGGGCAGGCCAAACGCTCGCCTTTCGCCGAAGCTTCGAGCCCGTAACCGATTTCTATCGTAGCCGCGGCGGCCTCTCCGCGCTGAGCCGGGATCTTGAGCAAAGAGGCATTCCCCAAACGATTGACGCAACCTTCCGGAGGCTGCTCGGCGACCTGCGCAGGACCATAACGCGTTATCCCATGAAGCACCTGGGTTTCTCCCGCTATAAGGCCCATTACCAGGTCGCGGACTATAATCGCGCGCGGGCCAGACGACTGCGGGCCGGCCCGATCACCCGCCAGAGTCTCATCGCCTGTCTCGGTACGGCACGTCTGAGGCGCAATTACTACGAGACCTTTCGCGCCGTCGGAGGTTTCGCCACCGGCGCCGACGCCATTTTCGCTCAGTGGGCCCGGTTCACCGCCGCCGCCAGCCCCGCGGAACCGGTCACCATCGCCGCTGCTGCCGAGGCCCTGCTTGCCAGTGCCGAAGACGAGCGCAATGTTCAGGCGGCCGCTTCCGTTTACCACAGACTGCTCCAGCAGCGAGGCGCCTTACGTTGCGTATGGTCCGACCGCCGTATCGGTAATAGCCGAACGCTCGCCGTCGATCATGCTATTCCTTTTTCAATCTGGGGCAGCAACGCGCTTTGGAATCTGTTGCCGGCGGCGAGGACAATCAATGCCAATAAATCTGATCGCATTCCCGATCCTGAGCTCATCCACGCGCGCCGGGATACCATCGTCGACTACTGGCACACGCTTGAGGAGGCCTACAGTAGAAGCTTCCAGCCGGAGTACCGATTGTCCCTCGCCGGCATGTGCATTGATTTCACCGCTTCCGACTGGACCGATGCAGGCATCCGCTCACTTTCTGAAAAATGCGAGTACCTCATCCGTGAACGCGGCTTCCCGGCCTGGCGCCCGTAGCCCGAGACGAGCGGCCCGTTTCTCCGCCTAGAAATCCAAAGAAGGGTATGAGCGCCCACGCCAGATTCTGCAATCTCCAACTCGACTCAAGGGGCGGCGTACTGGGCGTAAATTCCGGCAAGCAGAGGTACTGGAACAGTTCTGCCTCGAGTTTTGAAGAAAAGCGTATTCAATCCTGTAGGTCGGACTCGCCATGGCAAAGGCACCTGACTCGAGACTCATCCCGTCTTTACACTACCCCACTCGTGAGGCAGCATGCCTCATTAAATGAGTGAACCCCGCGGCCCGGACCCCGTATTGGATGCTCTCAATCTCCGCCTCCGCCGCTTCGCGGCCGGGCGCGACTGGGACCGATTTCACTCGCCCAAGAACCTCGCCATGGCCTTCATCGTCGAGGCCGCGGAGCTCGTCGAGCACTTCCAGTGGCTCACCGACGCGGAGAGCGTGAGCCTCCCGCAGGGGACACGAAAGGAAGTCGAGCTCGAGTTGGCGGACGTCCTGAACTACACGGTCCGCCTGGCCGACAAGCTGGGCATCGACCTGCCTGAAGCCGTGGACAAGAAAATCGCACTGAACGAACAGAAGTATCCTGCCGAGCAGGTCCGAGGGAGCGTCAAAAAGCACACCGAGTACAGGGAAAAGGAGATCAGTTGACGCCGGCAGAATAAGAGGCCGCTCTCAGCGGCTCGGGGATCATGGCCAGTGAAGTTCTGGGTGGGCGTTACCGACAAAGACTGGTACGACTTCCTATCGGCGCGAGAGCCGGACGAGGTCAACTTCTGGCAGCCCAGCGCGAAGCCGCTAACGCATGCGCTGGTGCCCGGGACTCCATTCCTTTTCAAACTGCACAGCCCGCACAACTACGTCGTAGGCGGCGGATTTTTTGTTCGCTTCACCGTGCTGCCGGTCTCTGTGGCGTGGGCGGCGTTCGGCGAGCGCAACGGAGCGGCAGCGCAGCCACAACTCCTGGCCCGATTGCGGAGATTGGCACGAGCCGCCGTCACGCCGCGTGCTACGATCGGCTGCAACATCCTGACAGAGCCTTTCTTTCTGGACGAAGCCGACTGGATTCCGATCCCGGAAAACTGGGCAGCGAACATCGTGAGAGGCAAGACCTACGACACGGAGGAAGCCTATGGGTCCGCGTTGTGGGCTCAGGTGGAAGAGTGGCTGGTCACGATGCAGGCGCGGAATGCGGCGTGGGAAGCCGAGGAGTTCCCTCTCTACGGTGCGGACTACCTCGCGCGTGCCCGGTTGGGGCAGGGTGCTTTTCGTATCCTGGTGACCGACGCCTACGGGCGTCGGTGCGCCATCACCCAGGAGCGCACCCTTCCCGCGCTCGAAGCCGCCCACATCAAGACCTACAGCGAGTCCGGCCCGAACCGCGTGTGCAACGGACTTCTCCTGCGCTCAGATATCCACAGGCTCTTCGACGTCGGCTATGTGACCGTCACTTCGGATCTGAAAGTGGAAGTGAGCAAACAGATCAAGGAGGAATTCGAGAACGGACGGGAGTATTACCGGTATCACGGGGCGCGACTGGCGAACCTGCCAGATGCCACCGGCGACCGGCCGTCCCGTGCGTTCATCCAATGGCATAACGAGAACGTGTACATCGGCTAGAGCGCGGATCAATGCGCTACTGGTGGGTCAACCAGAATCAAACCTATCCCCAGGAGTGGCACGGCGGCTATCTCTGGTCGCCCAAACGCCGCGCAAATCAGACGCGGAATCCGCCAAAAACTGCTATTTAGCGGAAGTCATTATGCGGAGCGGAGTGAGGTAGAGTTAGGGGAACTACTTGCTGAACTTCAGGAGGCGGCGCGCCGAGGCCGCAAAAAATCGTCTGTTGTTGGGACTCAATGGGTGAGCATCGAGATCAGTCCACAGATTGCAATTACCGTTCGAGGACTTTCAGACGAGTCCGCCGAGCTGCTCGGGAACGTTGCTCGAAGGCTCCGCCGTTTAATGACGAGCCACCGCCTAAAGCAAAGAAAGCGTGATTAGCGGAGACAGAAATTCTGGAGAAAAAGATATAGTCGGCGAAAGAATTTAGAGTGGAATCCCGGGAACAGTATATCTGTTTCTCCTTGGTTTTCTTTTTCCCCGGGCGGACGACGGGCGAGCCTGCGGCCCGGGATACGTTCCAAGCGTTGATCAAATTTGCCCCGCCTAATGGCTGATCGTTGGGCGATTGTTTCGTGATGTGTGTGCCGAGAACAAAAGCGATTTCATCGAATTAAGTATACTGTCCCCGGATTTCCCCGGATTTCCGTGCGTGAGCTTGAGCCCACGACTTGGCTTGCCACCCAAATTTGACTTTTGGGTGGCAAGCCGCCCATACTTGCCACCCAACCCTGAAAACCGGGTGGCATCCGTTGCCGATCCGCCGATACAGCACCACCCTCCAGGCCGTCTACTCCGAGCTCATGGACCAGCTCCAGATCGCGGAGCTGGAGGAGCTGTTCCAACAGGAAGGGTTCTTTTCCCGCCGCAAGCGCCATAACCGGTACTACTGGTACTACCGCCGCCGGGTGGGCGAGAAGCACGAGGACCGCTATGTCGGCGCCGAGACTCCGCAGCTGCTCGAGCGCATCCGGCAGTGGAAAGCGCGCGCACGGGAAGCCAAGGGGGCCGCCGGGAGCCGCCGGCAGCTCATCCGACAGCTCCGCGCCGGCGGCTATTCCGCGCCCGATCGGCGTACCGGACGGGTGCTCGAAGAGCTTGCGCGGGCCGGCGTCTTTCGCCTCGACGGCGTGCTCGTCGGTACCCATGCCTTTCGCTGCTATCCCGCCCTGCTCGGCGCGAGACTCGACACGGAGCTGATGACGACCCGGGATGTGGATATCGCGCAGGATACGGCTGTATCCCTCGCCGTCACGGAGACCGCCGATCCGGCTCTGGGCGAGGCCCTCGCCCGGGCGGACAGGTTTCTCGAGATCCCGGCGCTCGATTCGAGACAGCCCTCGACGAGCTGGCAATCCCAGGATCGGGAGCTGCGCGTGGATCTGCTCACGCCGTTGCTCGGCCGGGCGAGAGGCGGCGCCGTCGAGCTGCCATCGCTCGGCGCGTTTGCCAAGCCGCTGCGCTTCCTCGACTTCCTGCTTGCGGAG
>DATIPL010000414.1:0-3813 GCA_035471965.1 Gammaproteobacteria bacterium | reverse complement strand
ATAACTTCTGCAGCGTGCGCTCCACATTGAGGGCGCAGGCTCCACAGCGGATCCCGTCGATCAGCAGGAAAGCTTCTCTGAAGCCCTCCGCGGAGGCGCGCGTGAAGCGTTCTTCCACGAAGGGATGCGCGAATACAGCGTTTGTCGCGTCGATTCCGGACTCTGTGCCGGAAACGAGCTCTGGGACGGACATTGATTGAGTTTCCCGGTTCGAGCTGCTGGCTCCCAAGCAGATTGCAGATTGTGACACAAGTCCGTCACGACTCGTGAGCCCGGCCCCCGGCGCCGGTCACGGGTTGACTCGGCTGCCAGGGCGATTATTCAGGCTGACCGTCGGGGCGGTTCCGGGACTGCAAATTTGCGAGCGCTGCGTTTCGGTGAAAGTTTTCAGGCGCGCATCAATCGCAAGGGCCGGGGATGAAGCATGGCCTGCGTTTCGCCGCAGCGTTACGGCTCAGCCATCACTCTGAAGACTGATGAACTGGTAAATCGACCGGTACTGGGCGTCGACGATTTTCCCGAAGACCGGATCCCGCTGGCGTTCGATCTTCTCCGAGATCCGCTTCCAGTCCTGCTCATTGAGCATCGATTCCGCCCGCGGAAACAGGCGTTCGTCTTCCCGCTTCATGTGCGATCGCAGGAGCTGAATGTATTCGACGCCGCGGGCGACGATATCTTTTCTCAGTACTATTTCTCCGTCGACGACCTTCACAAGCATATCCAGGAACGCCTTGCTTTTTCTTGCCAGATCCGCGTGCTCCTTGACGACGGATAGCGCGGCGTCGCGGTAAGACGGGTCGCGTTCGATGAGCTTTTCGATGACGGCATCCTCCATGGGGTGATGGAAACCATCAGGATAGGTCGTCATGTAATGCATTATATCCCGCATCAGATCGTAGTCGGCTTTTTCCATTTCGCGAACGCGCTCGACCTGATCGTCCAGAATATCGAGAAGCGTGGCGACATTCTCGTGATCCGATTTCAGCTGCGCGAGGATGTTCATGCTTCAGATCCGCCCGTCATCGGCAACAGAGCGCATATTCTTATCAACTTATCTACGGCGCGGGTCGCCGTATTGACCTGGGTCAATCAATCGCCAGACAGCGGCCGCGAGAGGCTCGGAAAATGCAAAACGCGAGCGGCTGTCGCCGGCGTCGGGTCGAGCAGAATCAGCCGGGATGCGAAAATTCGGCGTACGCCGTTCGCATTCAAGCGCCGACGAGATCTCCCCGTCGCCGTCAGCCGGAGAGTCGATCGGCGATCGCTTCGGAGTGGTGGCAGGCGACATCTCGTCCATCGACCTGCCTGAGCTTCGGGCGCACCTCCCGACATTCCTGGGTGGCGAAAGGGCATCGGGTATTGAATGCGCAGCCGGACGGCGGATTGAGCGGCGAAGGCAGCTCGCCGCTCAGCGGCACCCGGTCGCGTCTCAGTCGCGGGTCGACGTGTGGCGTTGCCGCCATCAGCGCGTGAGAGTAGGGATGGCGAGGCGCTTCGAACACCCGTGTCGCCGGACCCTGCTCCACCGGGCGTCCGAGGTACATGACCATGACCTCGTCGGCAATGTGCCGCACTACCGAGAGGTCGTGGGAGATGAAAACATAGGCCAGGTTGAATTCGTCCTGGAGATCCATCATCAGGTTCAGCACCTGGGCCTGGATGGAAACGTCCAGGGCGGAGACCGGTTCGTCGGCAACCACCACCGAAGGGTTGAGCATGAGGGCGCGGGCGAGGGCGATGCGCTGGCGCTGGCCGCCGGAGAACATATGCGGATATCGGTTGTAGTGTTCCGGGCGCAATCCCACGCGGGAGATCATTTCCAGCGCCCGTTCCTTGCGCTCGGCCCGCGACTTGCTGGTATTGATCACCACCGGTTCTTCCAGGATGGCGCCCACTTTCTTGCGCGGGTTGAGGGAGCCGAATGGATCCTGAAACACCATCTGAACGTTGCGGCGAACCACTCTAGCCTCGGCTCGAGACGCCTCGGTAACGTCCCGGCCGCTGATCCTCAGTCGGCCTGAGGTGGCCGATTCGATAAGCGTGATTTGTCGGGCCAGGGTGGACTTGCCGCAGCCGGATTCTCCTACGACGGCGAGGGTATCTCCTGGCCGCAGCGAGAAGGAGACGCCGTCGAGGGCACGCAGCAGCTGGCGTTCCCCGAGCAGCCCCCGCCTTACCGGGTAATAGCGGGCCAGGGATTCGGCTTCGACGATGGCGTTCAACTTCTGATTTCCTTCGTCCCGAGGGGGTAATGGCAGCGCACAACGCAATCCGAAATCGATCGCAGCGCCGGTTGTTCCTGGGCGCATCGACCATCGGCGTAGCGGCAGCGGGGATGAAACAGGCACCCCGCCGGGCGGTCGTACGCGCCCGGCACGACGCCCGGGATTGTCGGCAGGCGCTCGCGCCCGGCATTGCGCTCCGGCAGCGCGTTCAGCAGTGCTTCCGTATACGGATGCCGGGGGGCGTCGAACAGCCTTGAAACCTCGCGCTCCTCTGCCACCTGTCCCGCATACATGACCACGACTTCCTTAGCGGTCTCGGCAACCACTCCCATGTCGTGAGTTATCAGCACCAGCGCCATACCGCGGTCTCGCTGGAGATCGATGAGAAGATCCAGGATCTGCGCCTGGATGGTGACGTCCAGCGCCGTGGTCGGTTCGTCGGCGATCAGCAGCTTGGGGTTGCAGGCTATGGCCATGGCGATCATGACGCGCTGATTCATGCCGCCCGACAGCTGGTGGGGGAACGCATTCAATCGGCTTGAAGCGGCGGGGATTCCAACCTGATCGAGAAGCTCAACGGTCCGGTCGCGGCGCTGCCTGCGCGTGCCGCCCTCGTGGACCTTGAGCGCCTCGGTGATCTGAAAGCCGATGGTGAAGCAGGGATTGAGGCTGCTGGTCGGCTCCTGGAAGATCATGGCGATATCGTAGCCGGTGATGCGCCGTCGCTCCGACGGACTGAGCGTCAGCAGATCGGTGCCGTCGAAGCTGAGTAGATCGGCCGTGACCCGTCCCGGGTATGGAATCAGGCCCATGATGGCGAGCATGGATACGCTCTTGCCGGATCCGGACTCGCCGACCACGCTCAATACGTCGCCTTCGTCCAGGATGAGGCTCATGCCATCGACGGCGCGAAAGCCGCCGAAGCTTACCGTAAGGTTTTCGACTTCCAGCAGGGCCATGGCGCTACTGCTGCTTGAGCTTGGGATCGAGGGCATCGCGCAGCCCGTCGCCCATGAGATTCAGCGCCAGCACGGTCACCAGAATGGCAACGCCGGGGAAGGTCACCACCCACCAGGCGCGCAGCACGAACTCGCGCGCCTCTGCCAACATGGTGCCCCACTCGGGTGTGGGCGGCTGCGCGCCCATGCCGAGAAACCCCAGCGCCGCGGCGTCGAGGATCGCGTTGGAGAAAGAAAGCGTTGCCTGGACAATCAGCGGCGCCATGCAGTTCGGCAATACGGTGATCACCATGAGGCGTAATAGACCGGCGCCGCTCACCCGCGAAGCGGTAACGTAGTCCTTGGACAGCTCACTGATGGCCGACGCCCTCGTCAAGCGCACCAGATGCGGCAGATACACGATGGAAATGGCGAGCATGGCATTGAACAGGCCCGGGCCCAGAATCGCGACGATTACGACCGCCAGCAGCAGGCTCGGAAGGGCCAGCATGATGTCCATGGCGCGCATGATGCTGATCTCGACCACGCCGCGGAAAAATGCGGCGACCAGCCCGAGCATGATTCCAACGGTCAATGATAGGGTGACCACGATGAGGCCGATGATCAGCGAGTAGCGCGCGCCGTGCATT
>DATIPL010000413.1:0-2514 GCA_035471965.1 Gammaproteobacteria bacterium | reverse complement strand
GGTGCTTTGAACGATGCCGTCGTTCCAGTCGAAAGCGATCGCGGTCGATTTGTCGGGTCTGCCGCTGCGCTCATAGTGGTAGCTCGCGGGCTTGATGTCGTCGCCGACGCGTTTCCACTCGCTTCGCTCCACTACCTGCCTTTCCCCAAACACGGCGGCGAAGCCGGTTGCCTTCGTCCGGGTTTCATAGACGAAGCCGTCCTTGACCCGCCGCACGCGCCATACGGTCTCGCCCACGGCGAATCCCCGGACCTCGAGCTCGAAACGAGCTTCGAAAGGCTCGGGATCAAAACCAGGCGCCGCCTGCGCCACGCTCAAGAACGCGACGAGAAACTGCGATAATGCCAACGTCATTTTGTTTGCAACGATCACCGGCTCGAATCCGTGTCAAAGAAACAGTTTAGGAGATTATTTGATGAATGAACTGCATATATTGACCGCTCATTTTTTGTTCAAGCGGCGCCTTCTTCCGTTATAGTTGAGTCCGCGACTTTTCAGCAGTGAGGTGAATGATGCACGCTGTCAAACGCTGCATTCAGATTTCGGTCCTGTGCCTGCTCGCGCTTCCGCAGGCCCTTTCGGCCGCCACCGAGCCAGGCGCCTACGGGACGCCGGCGAGCGTAGTCCTGTGGCAGCCGGGAGACCCCGGGGAACGTCTGTTCCTGCGCGGCCGCGTGGTCGGCCCCGGCGGCCAGCCGCTGGCCGGCGCGCTTGTGGCGCTGCGCCAGGCCGACGGCAACGGCGAGTACCACGATGTCCGCTACCGGGCGACGCTTCAGACCGCGAAGGACGGGACATTCAGCGTTTCCACCGTGCTCCCGGGACAATACTGGGGCGCAAAACATATCCACCTCCTGGTGCGTCACGAATCCCACGGGCAGCTCGTGACCAGGATACTTTTCAAAGGTGATCCCCACCTGAACGAGGCCCGCGACGGGGATTTCGCCATCCTTCTGGAGGAAGTGCGCAAAGACGGCGAAAAGATTCTGGTCGGCGGGGTGGAACTCGTCCTCCCCCCGAATGTCGGGAACTGAACAACCTCATGATCCGGTCGCGCGCCGCCTTTTGAGCGCTTCGTCCATGCATCTTTCCATCGATGGCACGCCGGGCGCCACATCCCGGCGGTCTGGTGTGACTGTTCGCGCCGCCGGCGGCTGGCTGCTGGCCGCTTTGGCTCTGCTCGCGGCATCGCCCTCGCCTTCGCCGGCAAACGGTGAGCCTCGAGGTAGCGAGCACGAATTCTACTTCACCCGCGGAATCTACGGCGAAGGCGGTGTCGGCGCTGCCGACTGGGGCCCTCGCTGGGCGGTGGATTTCCCCAAAGCCGACCAGCAGTTTCTGGTGGCGCTACGCCGCCTGACGGTGGTCGACGCCTTCGATAAGGACAACGCCGTCGATATCGGCGAAGAAAAGCTTCGCGATTTTCCATTTCTTTACGTGCTCGAGGTCGGCTCCCTGTCCTTGACTGAAGCTCAGGCCAAGGCGCTGAGGGAGTACCTGCTGGCCGGGGGCTTCATGGTCATCGACGATTTCTGGGGCACCTGGGCGTGGCAGAACCTCGAGCAGGAGATGCGTCTCGTTTTTCCTGATCGGAACATCGTCGACGTACCGCTGGACCATCCCGTGTTTCACGCCTTTTACGACGTCACCGAAATTCTTCAGGTTCCCAACGTTCATCAGGCCGCCGGCGGCCCTACATGGGAATACGACGGGCGGGTACCCCACGTGCGCGGCGTCTTCGACGACGAAGGCCGGCTGATGGTGCTCATCAACTGGAACACCGATCTCGGCGACGCATGGGAGTGGGCGGATCTGCCGAGCTATCCCCTGCGTTACTCCACCTATGCCTTCGAGATCGGGATTAACTTCGTCATCTATGGAATGAGCTACTGAGTTGCTGGAATTCGCGTTCAATTACCCTGCAGAACTTTTCGCCCGGGGCGCGCTGGAGATGCAGTGGCCCATCGGTACCTACGCCGCTGCGGTTTTGGTGATTGGACTGCTGGCCGGGATCGCGCTCGGCTATTTCAGCGCGAGCTCGCCGCGGCGCAGGCGCGATCGGCTGGGGCTCTGGGGGACCCGGACGGCGCTGCTGGCGCTGCTGCTGTTCGTGCTTCTGGACCCGAGGCTGGTGGTGGAAACCGACGACCCGGTGCGCGGGCACGTGGTGGTGCTGATCGACGACTCCTTGAGCATGCGCATTCCGGATATGGGTGGCGCGGCGCGTTCGGAATTCGTCGCGAGCGCGTTCACCCCCGGACAGGGCTTCCTGGCCGGGGCGCTGGAGCGGCGCTTCGACACCCGCTATCTCAAATTTTCCGGCAGCGTGGAACCGCTATCGCCCGGCGAAGCCTTGAGCTTCGCCGGAGCCCGCTCGGATCTCGCCCGGGCGCTGAAGCGGCTGGCGCTTGCTCCCGACGCCACCGCCCTCGCAGCCGTGGTCCTGATCACCGACGGCGCGGTCGAAGACTCCGTCGAGCTGGACGATGCGGTACGTGCGCTGAAGGCCTCTGG
>DATIPL010000412.1:0-1771 GCA_035471965.1 Gammaproteobacteria bacterium | reverse complement strand
GGCGCGCTTTGCCAGCACGCTCGCCTGGACCGATCTGCCAGAGAAGCTGCGGGTTCACTTGAGGCTGCTGGCCCTCGATGCGATCGGCTGCTGCCTTTTCGGCGCCAATCTGCCCTGGACCCTCAAGCTTCGTCACCAGATCGTGGCCCAGGGCGGACGGCCGGAGAGTGCAATTATCGGTACAGGGCTCAGGGTTCCCGCGCCTGCGGCGGCCCTGGTGAACGCAACTGCCGGTCACGGCTTCGAGATGGACGACATCCATCGGGACGCGATCATCCACGGGGGTTCCCTGGTTTTCCCGGCGGCGCTGGCGCTCGCCGAAGCCGAGGGGGGCATTGGCGGGTCCGAGTTCCTTTGCGCGGTGGCTGCCGGCTACGAAGTGGGTCTGCGAGTCGGATCAGCCGCCGGTCAGGGATTGCTCCTGGCCGGATTTCATCCCCAGGGAACCAGCGGCGCGTTCGCCTCCGCCGCGGCCGCCGCCCGGGTCCTGCGCCTGGAGCCCGCGGCGACGCGACACGCTCTGGGCATTGCCGGATCCCTGGGCGCCGGGCTGATGGCGGCGCAGGAAGGCGCCATGGTGAAACGCCTTCACGCCGGGCACGCGGCCCGCGCGGGGGTCGAGGCCGCCCTGCTCGCGCGATCGGGATTCAGCGGTATCGAAAACGTGATCGAAGCCGGTTACGGCGGCTTTCTCTCCAGTCATTCGCCTTCACCGCAGACCGAGAGGCTGCTGTCCGGGCTGGGCGAACGCTTCGAACTGCTCGAGGTCGGCATCAAGCCGTTCGCCACCGTGACCAGCATTCATACCTGTCTGGAGGGGCTGGCTGCCATCATGGCCGACCACGGGCTTGGCGTCGGCGACATCGAGCGAATTCGCGCCGGTGTATCCCGCGCCACCCACGTTCACTGTGCCTGGCCTTATCGCGGGCAGAGCGTAACCGCGGCGCAGATGAATCTTTACTTCGGGCTCGCCATCATGGCGGTGTATGGCGACGCCGGCGCGCCGCAGTTCACTGAAGATCGAGTGAACGATCCCGAGATTCTGGAATTCATCGCGCGCATAGAGGCGCGAATCGACGACGAGGTCGACGCTGCCGGGCCCGGCGGGCGACACGCGGCGCGCATCGAGGTGGAGACACGAAGCGGCGATCTTTTCGAGAGATTCGTGAAGGATCGGCTCGGCAGTCCGGAGAAACCCCTGTCGGAAGAGCGCATACGAGACAAATTTCGCGCCAACGCCGGAGCAATCATGAATGCCGCGGATGTGAACGAACTGGAAGTGCGGCTTGGACAGATCGAATCGATCGAGGACGTTTCTATCATTTCCGATCTATGCAGAGACCAATGTGTCAGTCAATAAGGATCACAGCTGTCCCACAGTCGAAGTCCCGCGGCCGGGAAATCGATTGGCGGACTGAAGCGGGACTGCAAGGCGGTGTTACGCAACGCTGCAGTAATCCGCTTGCGGCTTGTTCCCGAACCTATCTCAAAATTTGCGAGCGCAGGCGAGACAGGGCAGAAACAGGCGAAAAAGCGGAGTTTACACGGTAGTAGATGAGCATTTTGAGTCTGTTTTTAACGCCGTATCGGCAAGCACAGCAATTTTGAGATAGGTTCCCGTCCGGATCGCGAACCTAGGCGGCGTAATAATCGGTGGAGTCGTTTCCTTTGATTCCCGGGGCGCCTTCGTCCGACCCTCCCAGATCGCTCGCCGGGCGGTAGGGCGCGTCGACTTCGGCCCGGGTCTCCGCGAGGAATCGGGACAGCCTCG
>DATIPL010000411.1:0-5389 GCA_035471965.1 Gammaproteobacteria bacterium | reverse complement strand
CCGCGGCTTCGGTCACGAGGCCCTGGTCGCTGTGTGCGCGCTCATGGTCGTTGGACACGGACTCGTTCGCACCGGAGCGCTCGAGCCCATCGGCCACTTTCTCGCCCGCATGTGGAGCATCAGTCCGACGACCTCGCTTTTTGCCACGCTGCTCATCGGCGCGGTGTTGAGTGCGTTCGTAAACAACACGCCCATTGTCGTGCTGCTGCTGCCAATCCTGGTGAGCGTGTCACTCCGTACCGGGGTTTCCGCTTCCGGCGTGCTGATGCCCATGGGCTTCGCCACCCTGGTCGGCGGCATGAGCACCACCATCGGCACCTCCACTAATCTGCTGGTGGTGGCGGTAGCCGCGGATCTCGGGGTGGAACGATTCGGCATGTTCGATTTCGTCGCCCCGGCCGCCGCTGCGGGCGGCATTGCGATTCTGTATCTCTGGCTCATCGCGCCCAGGCTGCTGCCGGAACGCGAAGCGCTCATGTCGGACGCTTCGCCGCGGCTTTTCTCCGCCCGCCTCAACATACCGGAAAAGAGCGATTTCGTCGGTAAGACGCTCTCGGAGGCGATCAAGAAGACCGGCGGCGCGCTCAAAGTGAACCGCATCCGCCGCGGCGCGGACACACAGGTATTTCCTCTGCCCGACGCGGAGCTTCGCGCGGGCGATCAGCTGGTCGTTCGCGACACTCCCGGAAAGCTGAAGGATTTCGAGCGCGCCCTGGGGGCAAAGCTCTATACCGGCGACGATCCCGTGGACGAAGAGCACCCCCTGAAGGCGGAGGATCAGCAGCTTGCCGAGCTGGTCGTGATCCAGGGCTCGCCGGTGAACGGCATGTCGCTCCGATCCAACCGCTTCGTCGAACGCTATCAGCTGGCGGTTCTGGCGCTGCATCGCCAGGGACGCGCCTTCGCCGAACCGGGCAAGGACATTTCCGACATTCGGCTGCATACCGGTGACGTGCTGCTGGTGCAGGGCGCAAGAGACCAGATCGCCAGAATCAAGGAGGAGAATCAGCTTCTGGTGCTGGATGCCACCGCCGACATACCGCATACGGCCAAGGCGCCCCACGCGCTGGTGATCATGACGGCCGTGGTCCTGATGGCGGCATTCGGCATTCTGCCCATCGCCATCAGCGCAGTGTGCGGCGCGCTGCTCATGATTCTCACCGGCTGCCTGCGCTGGCGCGACGCGAGCAACGCGCTCAGCGCCCAGGTCATCCTCATCATCGTCGCGAGTCTTGCCATGGGATCGGCGCTGCTGCAGACCGGCGGCACCGAGTACATCACCCAGGCCTTTCTCGCCCTCACCTCGGGCGCACCGGCGCCGGTCATACTGAGCGCACTGATGCTGCTCATGGCCATGCTCACCAATGTGGTCTCCAACAACGCCGCCGGCGTTATCGGCACACCCATTGCCGTCGGCATCGCCCACGAGCTCGGCCTGCCGCCGGAACCCTTTGTGCTGGCGGTCCTGTTCGGCGCCAACATGAGCTACGCGACGCCCATGGCCTACCAGACCAATCTTCTGGTGATGACCGCCGGCAATTACCGATTCTCGGATTTCATCCGTATCGGCGTGCCGCTGACACTGATCATGTGGCTGATGTACTCCTGGCTGCTTCCGATCATCTACGGCATCTGATCGAACTGGCCTCGATGCGCTGATTCCGGCTCCCGGTGGAGCCGCGCCGGGGTTACAATCCACCGACCGGCCCCCGCGGATCCCTTCCCGGCAGCGATCGGTGCCGGTTCAAACAACACGACAATGTTCCGATCTAAGGAGGAAACGCACATGGATTCGAGCCTATTCAAAAAGTTTTTTCGCGGCGCCGCTCTGATGCTCCTGCTGCTGCCGCTCGGCGCCAGCGCATGGATAAGAAGCCCCGCCACGACCTTCGCGGTGATGCCCGAGGGCGCGACGAATCCTGAGGGGATTGCCGTCGGGCCCGCTGGCGACATCTACGTCAGCACCTTCGCCGTCGGTGGAACAGACAGCGGCGTGGGCGAGATCTTCATTTTCAATCCGGGCGGCGAATTCATCAGGAAGGTGGCCGTCGCCGGTTCGAGCACGCTTTTGCTCGAGCTCGGCTTTCACCCGTTCACCGGCGACCTGCTGGTGATCGACTTTGGCAATCAGCAGGTGCTCGATGTCGATCCCGTCACCGGCACGTCCTCCATTTTCGCCACCATACCCGGTGGCGCCGCTGCCGGCCCCAACGTGCTGACGTTCGACAGCGCCGGTAACGTGTATATCTCGGACTCCTTCCAGGGGATCATCTGGATGACCGATCAGAACGGCAGCGGCGGTATTCCGAGCATATGGGTGCAGGATCCCTTGCTCACGACCTCCGGTGTCCCTCCCTTCGGCGCCAACGGCATCGCTTTCAACAACGACGAAAGCGCGATGTTCGTTTCCAACACCGGCAATGACACCGTGGTCAAGGTGCCGGTTGACGCCACGGGGAACGCGGGTGTTCCGGAAGTGTTTGTCAACAGCGTCAACGGCGCCGACGGTCTGATCATCGACGAGGACGACAACCTCTGGATCGCCGCCAATCAGTCGGACGAAATCGTGGTGGTGGATCCCGGCGGACGGGCCATCGCCAAGCTCGGCGACTTCGGCGGGCTCACCCGGCGCGGCGCGCCCATCGGGCTTCTGTTCCCGGCAAGCCTGGTGCGCCACGGCAAGCACATCTACGTGACCAACCTGGCGCTGGATCTGCGTTTGTTCGGCCTGGCGCCGCCTCTCAACGCCATCTGGTCGGGAGAGGTGACGAGCCATACGATTTCGAGGATCCGCGCCCGCATTCCGCCGGTGAACGGGTTGCCTTAAGACGTAAAGGTCGGAAATACCGGGCCGAAAACTTCGTCGTGCTTCGGCGATCTTTTCGGCCCTATCCTGTTTATAGTCGGTCTTGGCCGCGACAGGCGATGAATGCAGTATGTCGATCAACGTCGGGAATAGAAAACGTAGGGCGCTGGGATGTCGTTTCCGGCACAAACGTTGTTGTCTCATCAATTCGGATATCACCTAAAGTTCTATTCGTTTTTTCGTTTATACTCATACGAACCCCAGCATTTCTTTAACTTTTTCGAATTAAAAGCGAATCAAACACCCAGAACTCGTTTGATTTTCTATGAGTCCGATCAGAACGCAACTCAGAAAAACGTATTTGGAGTTGCAAGTTGACCATGGAGTGGGTGCCCTCGATGGCTTCCCCCTTGATTCCCGCCCCCACCTGATCTAACAATTCCCCAGCCGTTGGCGGGGTTCTCCCGCCGGCGCTCAAGTGGGCACGCAGTGAGCCTAAACGGTGTGTGCCGCCAATCAGCGGATTGGAGGGCACCACGATGAAGAGCAGGCTCCGGACCATATTCTCCCAGGCCTTGGTCCACGCCATGCCGGCGCGCGCGTACCGGGCACGGACCGATCTGTCCGGCCGCCATGTCTCGATCCTCCCATTCCGCTTTCCGTGGTCTCGCGCCGGTGCGCTCGGGCGCATGGGCCGCGTCGCTTGAGGAGGCTCCCATGAGATTCGGATACTTCTGCAATCAGAACAGCCGCGGCTTAAAAAAGCCTTTTCACCAGGTAGTGGAGGAGACGCGGGAGCTGGCCCGCTACCTCGATAAGAACGGCTGGCACTCCATCTGGTTCACCGAGCACCACTTCGGCCACGAGGGCTTCGAGGTGTGCCCCAACCCGGTGCTGATGAGCTGCGACATCGCCGCCCGCACCGAGCGTTTGCGCATCGGACAGGCGGCGAACATCGTCACCTTCTGGCATCCGCTGCGCATCGCCGAGGACCTGGCGATGCTCGACCACATGTGCAACGGGCGCACCGAGATCGGACTCGGCCGCGGCATCTACGGCCGCGAGGCGATCCAGCTCAACAAGGCCGCGGACACCCGCAACCCGGCGCAGAACTACAAGATTTTCGAGGAGACGCTGCACATCCTGCGCCGCGCCTGGAGTCAGGAGTTCTTCGACTTCCAGGGCGAGCACTACCGCTATCCGGATCCGGGCTTCGCCTGGAACCACGCCATGAGCCCGCCTTCTCCTGAGTTCATGGACCTGGAGAGCCGGGAGCTCAAGAAGCTCGCGCTGGTGCCGCGGCCGCTTCAGCAGCCGCACCCGCCGCTGTGGCAGGTGGTGGACGGCGAGGGCTCCATCACTTTCGCGGCACAGAACGATCTCAACGCCATGATGTGGATCCCGCCGACGGATTCGCTCAAGTGGCGCTTCGAGCGCTACCGTGATGCGGCGTCCGAGGCCCGAGGCCGCGACATGGCCCTGGGCGAAGGCGTCGCCTTGGTGCGCGACCTGTTCGTGGCCGAGAGCATGGAAGAGGCGAAGCGCTTAGGCGGAGACGGCATCCTCGATTATCTGCGCTGGGTGTGTCACTGGAGGGGCTTGGGCAACCACACCTATCCGGGCGAAAAGCTGCCGGAAACGAAGGGGAAATTGGCTCTGCTCTCCTATGAGTGGCTGCACCCGCGCAACCTGCTGTTCGGCACACCAGACTACGTGGCGGAGAAAATTGAGGAGATGCGCGACAAGCTCAACCTCCAGACGCTGCTGGTCTGGTCCAACTTCCCCGGCGTCGACCACCAGGCGTCCATGCGCTCGGTGAAGCTGTTCACCGAGGAGGTCATGCCGAGGTTTCGGGGCAGCGTCGAAACGCGAGTCGCCTAAGACTCGTGGACGATCGGGCTCGAGCCTCTGTGCCCGACTTCGATACCCACCGCGTCATCGAGGGCAGTGGCCCCTGCGTGGTGCTGATCCACGGCGTGGGTCTGGACCACAAGATGTGGTCGGCGCAGGCGAAAGCGATGCGCGATCGCTTCAAGGTGTTGCGCTACGACCTGATCGGCCACGGCGAGTCGCCGACGCGGCCGGGCAGGATCGGGCTCGACGACTTCACGGCCCAGATTGCCGCGCTGCTGGATCAGGAAGGCATCGATAGGGCTCACGTCGTCGGCTTTTCCCTGGGCGCGCTGATTGCGCAGGCGTTTGCGCTAAAGTATCCGCAAAGACTGAAGCGCCTTGTGCTGATAAGCGGCGTTTATGACCGCGACGACGCGGCGCGCGCATCTGTGTTGAATCGGTTGCAGCAGGCGGAGCGGGACGGCACCGAATCCATCATCGAAGCCGCGCTGGATCGCTGGTTCACGGACGCCTATCGGAAGTCCCACTCGCAGGAAGTTGAAACGATTGAGCAGCGGCTTAAGGCCAACACGCGCGAAGGATTTCTGTCCGCCTATCGCCTTTTTGCCGAAGCCGACCGGCGGCTTGCCGACAGGCTGGGCGCGATCGGAGCGCCCACGCTGGTGGTCACCGGTGAGGACGACACCGGCTCGACGCCGGAGATGGCAGAGCGCATGAGCGAAGCGATGC
>DATIPL010000410.1:0-8629 GCA_035471965.1 Gammaproteobacteria bacterium | reverse complement strand
GCGCCAGCCGGTTCCGCGATGACCTGCCGCTGCTCTGGATCGAGGGCCGCAACCTCATGAACGAGGCGCCCGCGTGGCTGCCCCACGAGCTGGTGCACACCGACTACTCGCTGCCGCAGCCCGGCGGCAGCGGGTGCTTTCCCGCCAACACCAACGGGCTGGCTTCGGGCAACCACATCCTCGAGGCCATCGCCCACGGCATCTACGAGGTGATCGAGCGCGACGCGCTCACGCTTTGGCGGCTGGATGCCGGAACGCCGAGGGAAACCCCGCTCGATCTCGCGAGCATCGACGACCCCGTCTGCCGCCGGGTTCTGGAGCAGTTCGAGCAGGCGAGTCTCCGGGTTCGGGTGTGGAACGCGACCTCCGACGTGGGCGTCGCCTGCTTCTTCTGCATGGTGATGGATCGAGAGGGTGGCGACACCGAGCCCGAGTTCGGATCCGGCTGCCATCCGGCACGCCAGGTGGCCCTGCTTCGCGCGCTCACCGAGGCCGCCCAGGCCCGCACCACCTACATTGCGGGCTCCCGCGATGATTTCTCTCCCGAGATCTATTCCGCCACGGCGCGCGCCCGGCGCACCCGCGCGTGCCGCATCCTGATGTCGCAGCAAGCCGATACGCAATCGTTTCAGCGAGTGCCGACATTCGAGTCGGAAACCCTCTCGCGGGATATTGCCTGGACGCTGGAGCGGCTGCGGGCGGTCGGCGTGGAGGAGGTCATGGTCGTCGATCTGACGCGCGAGCGCTTCGGGATTCCCGTGGCGCGGGTGGTGATTCCGGGACTCGAGGGCGTGTACAAGGGCGAGCACAGTGATTACACGCCGGGGCGCCGGGCAAGCGCCGTGCTGGGGAACGGCCCGTGACGGCGTGCGTGTTCCTCGGCCCGACGCTTCCCCTGGAGCAGGCGCGGCAGGTGCTGGACGCCGACTACCGGCCGCCGGTTCGCCAGGGCGACGTGTACCGCGCCGTGACCCGATATCGCCCGCGGGCCATCGGCATTATCGACGGCTACTTTCACCAGGTGCCGTCCGTCTGGCACAAGGAGATCCTGTGGGCCATGTCCGAGGGCGTTCACGTATTCGGCAGCTCCAGCATGGGCGCGCTTCGCGCAGCCGAGCTGCAGCGCTTCGGGATGCACGGCGTGGGCGAAGTCTTTGCGGCGTTCAGCCAGGGGTTGATCGAGGACGACGACGAGGTGGCGGTGGTCCATGGTCCGCCGGAGACCGGGTTTCTCGCCGCCTCCGAGGCCATGGTCAACATTCGCAAGACGCTGGCCAACGCCAACGGCGACCGCGTGATCGGCGAGCAAACGCGCCGCACGCTGGAACGCATCGCCAAGTCGCTTTTCTATCCACGGCGGAGCTACGACGAGCTCCTGCGGCGCGGCGCCGAAACTGGGCTCCCGGCCGGCGAGCTGTCCGCTTTCCGCGACTGGCTCGCCCGGGGCCGCGTGGACCTGAAGCGCGATGACGCGCTGCAGCTGCTCGCCGCCATGGGCGAGCTGCTGGCCGGCGACACGCCACCGAAGCAGGTGGACTTCAGCTTCGAGCACACCGCCATGTGGCAGGCCGCCGTCAGCGCGATCGACGTTCAAGACCAGCTTCCCGCTGACGACGGCGAGGGCGCTCGGCGGGATTGGCTGCTGGACGAGATCCGCCTCGACGGCGACGGCTACCGCAAGCTGAAACGGGCGGCGCTGCTGCGGCTGCTGGCGCGCCGCGAGGCGGAACGGGGTCGTATCGACGTCAGCGACGAGGCGCTCAGCCAGTTCACCACCGACTTTCGCCTGAGGCACGGCCTGCAGTTCGCCCGCGACCTCGACCAGTGGCTGTCGGCGCGGGATCTCGACCGCCGCGCCTTTCAGACCTTGATGCGGGACGAGCTGCTGCTGAGCCAGCTCGCCGGCGAGCACCACGCGGAGCTCGACCGGCTGCTTCTTGATCAGCTGCGAATCGACGGCGGCTATGAACGCATTGCGGCCCGGGCCGGGACCAAGCGAAAAGCCCTGGAGGCCGGCGAACGTGAACAAAACGGACAGGTGAAATCCGGACCCGACGCCGACGAAAGTCTTCGCGCCATGAAGTGGTATTTCACACGCCGTCTCGGCCGGCCGATGCCCGAAAATGTCGATGGCTGGTCCGCCCGCGCGGGTTTCGAAAGCGCGAAAGCATTCCGCCGCGCCGTGCTGCGGGAGTACCGGTTTCAACTCAAGACCGAGGAGGCGTAGAGTAACGCTCGAGCGCCCGCGTCGTTCATGACGGGCGCGCCAACGAACCGGCAGGGAGGCGAGTCTGGCGAGGACCGGAACATGCCCCACGCCCACGACCTGGCGATCCGCCGGTCCGGAACGCGGGTGCGGCTGTTTGCCCAGTCACACTATCTCGAAGCGTTCCGCGAGCCGGAAACGGTATGGCTCTCTCCCCCGGCGGGAAGCGTCGCTCCGGGCCCTGCCGACGATCGCATGTACGCGGTCGATCCCATCGGCAAGGACGAGCCGTACGAGTTCCCCTTTCTGCCTCCGTGGCGCGGTCCCGCCCATTCTCCGGTGGAGCCCGACGCCGACGGACACTTCGATTATCTCGATGTGAACACCCGGGATTTCGTGATCACCCACATGTACGGCGGTATCCGCAGGACCCTGGACATCTGGGAGGGCTATTTCGGCCGGCGCATCGAATGGCAGTTCCGTCCCCACTTCGAGCGTCTGGAGCTCATTCCCGTGATCGACTGGGACAACGCCCAGTCCGGATACGGCTTCATCGAGTTCGGGTTCGGACCGAGCCAGGCCGGGGAGGCACAGTTATTCAGTCTCAACTTCGATGTGCTCGCCCACGAGCTCGGCCACAGCATCCTGTTCTCGGAAGTCGGCCACGACGAGAGCACCGTGACCGGCGAGTACCTGGGGTTCCAGGAAGCCATGGGCGATCTCATCGCGCTCGTCTCGGCGCTGCATTTCGACTCGGTGCTGGACCAGACGCTGATTTCTTCCCGCGGCAACCTGTACGCGGAGAACGAGACCAACCGTCTCGGCGAGCTCACCGAGAGCGCCGAGGTCCGGCAGGCGAGCAACTCGCGCAAGCTGTCCGAGTTCGAGCAGGGCTGGTCCGATCCCCACCACCTCGCCCTGCCACTGGTGGGCGCGATCTTCGACTGCCTCGTGGACGTGTATCAGCATCATCTGCTGCGCGGTGGACTGATCGATTCCGAGCTGGCGAGACTGACCGAGACGACCGCTTACGAAGAGCTGGACGAGGGCGAGATCCACGCGCGCTACGCCGAGGCTTACGAGGGCCGGCACGAAGAATTCAAGACCGCGCTGATCGAGGCGCGGGACTACATCGGACGCTGCATGGTGTCCCTGATGACCGGAACGTCACCGCACTTTCTGCGCTACGCCGACGTGGGCGCGACGCTGCTCGCGGCGGATCGGCGTTTGAGCAACGGGCGCTACCAGGAAGCGTTCTTTGAGAATCTCATCTGGCGCGACATCGGCACGGCGGTGGTGGGACCGCAGTCTCCGCAAGCCGACTGACAGGAGCCCCACGATTCGAAACAACGCGATTGCGCGGGGCCGGAAATTCGAACGCTGAACGAGGGAGGGTGCAAACATGCCAAACCTGTTGTCCATCGAACGGCTGTGTCTGTTCGGTAAGCTGTTTACGGGATTCAGCAATCAGGGACGGGTTCCGCCGAGCGGAGCCGGTCCCAACACCCAGGGTGAAGGAAGCGTCCACCCGGACAATGAGCTCAGATCGATGCTGGCACCCAACTCCGATCCGCGTCTGGCGCGTATTTATGCCATCAGCTACGAGGGAGGCTACTACCTGTTGCCGAGGCCGACGGTATTCCTGGTTCACGGCCCGGGCGGCGTCCCCGAGGACGTCTACGCGCTGCCGGGCGGTCCGGAATTCGCCCTGGACGATAATGTCTCGCCGCGCGAGATTACCGGCCTCGTTTCGAAGTCGGGCTACTGGGCCGAAGACGTGCTCGTGTGGGTGTACGACCGCGACGACCTGACGGTGCGCGTTGAAATCGCCACCGGACCTTTCGACGAGCTGCTCCTGCGGCCGCTGTTCTGTCCCGTCGGCGGGACGACCTCGCGCGCCGACCTGACCTCGCGGGCGGATTTGACCTCGCGCGCCGACCTGACCTCCAGGGCGGATCTCACTTCGCGCGCCGACCTGACCTCGCGGGCGGATCTCGCCATGCGACATCGCTATCGCTGAGCGCGCAGCGCCAGCGCGGCCGGCACCGGCGGTGCGCATCGCGGGCGCGCGGCGGGCTGCGGGTCCGCGCGCCGGTGTGAGTTCGTGAAGCTCCGTTTCAGCGCGCACACGCTTCGCCCGCGGCACGCCTTCACCCTTTCCCGGGAAAGCATCCGCGAAAAGCAGACCTTCTTCGTCGAGCTGCATCACGGCGGCATCGTCGGCCGGGGCGAGGCGGCGCCGATGGCCCGCTTCGGCGAGACGCCGGCGTCGTGCCGGGCGGCGCTCGAGCGCATGGCCGAAGCGCTGCCGCAGGGTCCCGGCGATCACGAGACGCTGATTCGATCCCTCGAGTTCATCGCGCCCCATGCTCCGGCGGCGAGAGCGGCGGTGGACGCGGCCGTCATGGACTGGGTGGGCCGCTCCACGGGGGCGCCGCTGTTCCGGATCTGGGGCATCGACCCGTCGGAGATGCCGCCCACCAGCATGACCATCGCCATCGACACGCCTGAGCGGGTGCGCCAGCGCGCCCGGGAAGCGAACGGATTCACGGTGTTGAAGCTCAAGCTCGGCGGCAGACGGGACCAGGCCATGGTCAGCGCCATCCGGGAAGTCACGGATGCGATCATTCGCGGCGACGCCAACGAGGGCTATCCGGACCGGGAAACCGCGCTGCGTGAGATCGAGTGGCTGGCGGAGCGAAACGTCGAGCTGGTGGAGCAGCCGCTGCCGGCGGATCGCGTCGAAGACATGATCTGGCTCAGGCAGCGCAGTCCCCTGCCGCTGATCGCCGACGAGGCATTCATGCACGCGCGGGACATGGACAACGTCACGGAGGCTTACCACGGCATCAACATCAAGCTGGTGAAGTGCGGCGGCACGCTGGCGGCCCGCGAGGCCATCGCCGCGGCGCGCGCCAGAGGACTCGAGGTGATGATCGGCTGCACCCTCGAGTCGTCGCTGGGGATCGCCGCCGCCGCGCACCTCGCGCCGCTGGCGGATTACGCGGATCTGGACGGCAATCTGCTGATCGCCGACGACCCCTTTGACGGCCATCCCGTCATTGACGGCCGCATCGTGCTGCGCGACGCGCCGGGCCTGGGCATCCCCTGAGACCGCGCCGGCCGGGCTGGCGGCGTCTTTTCCGTTGGCGTCAACGGACGTCTCCCAGGCGTCCAATCCGGTGCGGCGTTCTTGCGACCACGGATTGAAATCGCGGAGGCCCCCGATTCGGGACGGCGGGCGTCAGCACGCGCATGGAATCGATTTCCGCCCCCGAACGCGCGGAAAGATTATTGAAGCGCTGTTTCGACTCTGCCCGGCCGCCGCTCACTCCCGGCGCGGTGACGCGCTTCGCGGGAGTACGGACCTGTTCAGTCCGCCGCCGCGGGGGCGTCGGGGGGCCTGATCTGATCCGACTTCGGCCAGGCCTTCAGCACCGCCTGGACCAGCGTCGCCAGCGGGATGGCGAAGAAGATCCCCCAGAATCCCCACAGCCCGCCGAAGATGAGAATCGCGGCGATGATTGCCACCGGATGCAGGTTGACGGCTTCCGAGAACAACAGCGGCACCAGCACGTTGCCGTCCAGCGCCTGGATGACGCCGTAGGCGGCCAGCACCCAGGCGAAGTCGGCGTTGAAGCCCCACTGGAAGTAGGCCACGATGGCGACGGGAATCGTGACGGCGATGGCGCCGATGTACGGGATCAGCACCGACAGGCCGACGATCACGCCGAGCAGCAGCGAGAACTGCAGCCCGAGAACCACGAAGGTGACGTAGGTCACGATCCAGACGATGATGATTTCCACGAACTTGCCCCGCACGTAGTTGCCGATCTGGTCGTCGACCTCGTGCCAGACGTCGGCGAGAAGCTTGCGATCCTTGGGCAGGAAGCCGGTCATCCAGCCGATGATGCCCTGCTTGTCCTTCATGAAGAAAAACACCATCAGGGGCACCAGGAACAGATACACGATCCAGGTGATGATGCCGACCACCGACGCCAGCGACAGGGATACCGCCTCCTGGCCGAGCGCCAGGGTCTCCGCGCGGATGGCGGCAATGAGATCGCGCACCTGCTCCACGCTGAATACCTGCGGGTAGCGTTCGGGCAGCGTCATCAGCAGGTCCTGACCCCGGCCGATCATCACCGGCAGCTGCTGAATCAGCTGGGTGGTCTGTCGGGAGAGCAGCGGCATCAGACCGAAGATGATGAACACGACGAAGGCCATGAAGCCGCAGAACACCACCAGCACGGCGAAGAACCTGGGCAGGCCGAGGCGCACCAGATACGCCACCATGCCCTCAAGCAGATAAGCGATGATGATGCTCGCGAGAACCGGCGCCAGCATGTTGCCGGCGACAAAGATGATGGCGAAGCCCGTGAGGAGAACGACCGCCAGGCCGATGACCTGCGGGTCGGAAAGGTGTCGCCGGAACCAGGCGCGTATGACTTCCATTAGCGGAACCTAGCTCAATATCAGCGAGCGCAGGCGAGACAAGGCGAAAACAGGAGAAAAATCGGAGTTTACACGATAGTAAATGAGCATTTTGAGCCTGTTTTTAACGCCGTTAGGCTAAGCCCAGCGATTTTGAGACAGGTTCTGAGCCGTTTCGGAAAATTGCCCGGCTTTGCGGCTTCGATTGACCCAGGGCGCTGGGAGCCGCAGCGCCGCGTTCGCGGATCGATTTTGCTGAACGCGCCTCAGTCTACACCCCCTCCCTCTCCCTCCCCCTCGTAGCGAGGGGAGGGAAGACCGCAGAACGCATTGTGCCAGGGATTCTCGCGCAATGAATCAGGACAGCGGTTCGGGTTTGAGCGTCGGGACCCGGCGCCGGGGAGGCGCGACCTCAGCCGCTTCGAATTCGCTGCAATCGCTTGCGCGCAAGTCCCGCCGCGGTGGAGTCGGGGAAACGCTTGATGAGATCATCGAGAATCTGCTCGGCCTGCTCGCGCTGACCGAGCTCGTCGTGAATGTAGCCGATCTTGAGCAGCGCGTGGGTGAGCTTCTGGCTTTGGGGATAATCCGCAACCAGTGACTCGAACTGCTTCAAAGCCGGCTCGAACTTGCGCGTCACGTAGTACGCCTCGGCCAGCCAGTAGTTGGCGTTGTCGGCGTACTGGCCGGACGGATACTTGGCGAGAAAGTCCCGGAACGCCTGGGCAGCCTGATCGTAGCGGCCGGACTTGAGCAGATCGAAGGCGGCCTGATAGCTGCGCTGCTCCTCCGCGGAGTCGACCGGGGGCGCGACGGTGGAAACCTGACCCGGCGCGGCGGCCGCCGTGGTGGTTCCCGGCTGCGCCGGGGCTGCGGGCGGCATGGCCGGCGCCGCGGCGGCAGGGGCGGGTGCCGGAGCCCCCGCTCCTGCCGTTTCCATCTGCTGCAAGCGCCGGTCGATGTCCAGGTAGAGCTCGCGCTGCCGCTGCTTGAGCTGCGTCAGCGTGTGCCCCTGCAGCTCGACCTCTCCGCGCAGGTTCTGCACCTCCCGCTGCAGCGCCTGCACCGACTGGTGCAGCTCGATCAGCGTTTCGCTGCTCATGAGCTGCTCCAGCCGATCGATCCGCTCCCCGAGCCTGGCATTGTCCTGGACCGGCGCCTGGGCGGCGGCGGTCCCGGACATTGCGACGACGATCGCGACAGCGCCGATTCGGATGAGATCGTCGAAGCGCTCGAGCATGGGTCGAACCGTTTACCGCGTCCTGTAAATAATCTCGACCCGTCGGTTCTGCGACCAGCACGACTCGTTGTGATCGGTGCACACCGGCCGCTCTTCGCCGTAGCTGACCGAGCGGATCTGCTGCCCCGACGCGCCCAGCAGGGTCATCAGCTGGCGCACGGCGTTGGCGCGCCGCTCGCCCAGCGCAACGTTGTACTCGCGGGTGCCGCGCTCGTCGGCGTGGCCCTCCAGGGTGACGGAAGCCGACCGGTTGTTGGAGAGATACGCGGCGTGGGCTTCGATGACCTGGCGCGCATCCGGCTTGATCTCGCTCTTGTCGAAATCGAAGTAGACGGTGCGCCTCGACAGCATGCTCGTCGGATCATCCAGCGGATGCCCCTGAAAGCCGCTGCTCGGCATGACCGCGCTCGAACTGCTGCTCGAGGAGGTCATGGTGCCAGCCTCAGTGCCCGTGGTCGCCCCTTCCTGCGTACCGACGGTGCCCTCGCATGCCGCCAGCGCCGCGGCAGATACGAGGATGAGGAGAAACTTAATGATCCTGTATTGCATGGGTTGCTCCTTACTCGATTTCCATTGTCTCAAAGGTAGACGTAATTCCGTCCCTTCGGGGGTCATTTTCGAGTTCGCCGGCTTGTTTTGCCGCCTGCGTCAATATGTTAACGACCACTTCAAGGATTTCTGAATGGTCCCCAGGCCGGTTCCCGCACCACCTGGAGTTGCTCGCCCAGTCTCTGGCGCACCCGCCCGTC
>DATIPL010000409.1:0-2180 GCA_035471965.1 Gammaproteobacteria bacterium | reverse complement strand
CGTAGATGACCCCACGGTGGCCATCAACCAGGGAGGCGTCATCGGCGTCACCTTCGCCGATCTCACCCGCCACGATATATTTTTTCAGGCCTACGGGCCGGATGGGGGAAGGCGCCTCGATTCGCCGACCAATATCTCCCGGAGCCCCGCCATATATTCCTGGCTTCCGCGCATGGCGGTCAGTGACGGCGATCCGATGGAGATCTACGTCCTTTGGCAGGAAATCGTTTTTTCCGGGGGCTCCCACGGCGGCGAGATCTTTTTCGCCCGCTCGAGCGACGGTGGAAAAACGTTCACCGAACCCGTCAACCTCTCCAATTCTCTTTCCGGCGACGGCAAAGGCCGCCTGACGCAACGCTACTGGGACAACGGTAGCCTGGACCTGGTTCTCGGCCCCAACGGTACGCTCTATGCCGCCTGGACCGAGTACGAGGGTACTTTGTGGCTGCGGCGTTCCGCCGACGGCGGCAGGAATTTCTCAATGCCCCTGCGCATCCACCCAGGGGACGGTGGGAGACCCGCCCGCGGTCCCGCCCTGGCCACGGCGCCCGAGGACACCGTCTACATCGCTTGGGCCATTGGCGAGGATCCGGCCGCCGACATTCATCTTGCGCGCTCCGCCGACGGCGGCCGCTCGTTCAGCCAGCCGGGGATCGTCCACGAAAGCCGGGGCCATTCCGACGCGCCCGGGATCGCCGTCGACGGCAAGGGCATCGTTCACCTGGTTTATGCGGAAAGCCCCGAGGGCCGTTTCATGCGCTACCACATCCGTTACACCCGCTCGACCGACAACGGGCGCAGCTTCGCGAATCCGACGGTCATTTCTGATCCTGAATCGGCGGCCGCTGGCAGCGCGAACTTTCCTGCGCTCGAATTGAGTGGCGACAATCGCCTGTATGTGCTTTTCGAGCTTTTCCCAGAACGGGGACATCGTTCGCGCGGTCTGGGTCTTGCCTCCTCCGACGACGGCGGGCGAACCTTCACGCCTGCGACCACTGTCCCCGGAAGCCTGGATCCGGAGGACGGCATCAACGGCAGCCAGCAGGGACTGCTGATGAGAAAGCTCGCCGTCAACGACGAAGGCGCCATCGCCGTTGTCAACAGCACCTTCATTTCCGGCAAGTCCAGCCACGTCCGGCTCATTCGCGGAACGAGGAAATGAGAATCGAGACTTCCTGCCGGGCGCGCGTTTCCCGGAGAACGGGCGACGAGCGCCGATCGCCCGGACCTGGATCTCGAAAATGGGGCGATCTCCCGCCTGTGCTGGCCCGATCGTTTCTTGATCGCGATCAGCTCGTGCCTGTCCTCAGTCGGGTGAAGTACGCGTTGAGGTAATGTGTCCAGAGGCGTCCTGCTTCAGGAGCCGAACCATGATTGAGGTCAACCCCGAGATCGTCTATCGCATTGTTGAGCTTGCGCGGGAGTTTCACGCAAAGGAGGCGGTTGTTTTTCCCCATGAAACCGATGCTGAGACCGACGACTGGGCCATGCAGGTGCTCGCGGACCATGCCGACGACGCGACCTACGATGAGCTCAAGGGCACCATCGAGTCGCTCGAACCCACACAGCAGGCCAGCATCGTCGCGCTGATGTGGCTCGGACGTGGAGACTTTCACCCGGGTGAATGGGCAGAGGCTTTGGCTCAGGCTCATGAGCGTTGGACACCGCGCACCGCGGACTACCTGGTGTCGACGCCGCTCGTCGCCGACTATCTCGAAGAGGGCCTTTCGCTCTTCGGCTACTCCCGGGACTAGACCGATCGCGCGACGCGCGGGCCAGGAGGGAAGCTCCGAGCCAGACGACGACGCAGGCGGGGAAAAGCGCCTACCGCCGATTTCTTCCGTGCGAGTAAATGGTTCGTTCTGACATTTTTCCCGTAGTTTAATTACCATGGATATTCCTCGGGCTGACGCATCAGTCACGGGCGGGGGCGAGTTGTGCCAGACGAGGCCATGAAACGAAAGCTGACGGCAATCCTCTACGCAGACGTCGCTGGGTACAGCCGTCTCACGGGCACCGACGAGCTCGGCACCCATCGTGCCTTGATGACCGTGCTCGACCACTTGCACGAGACCATCGAAGGCGGGGGCGGCACCGTGTTGCGATACGCAGGTGATGCCATACTGGCCGAGTTCCGCAGCATCGTTTCCTGCGTGAACACTGCAATCGCGGCGCAAACC
>DATIPL010000408.1:0-4932 GCA_035471965.1 Gammaproteobacteria bacterium | reverse complement strand
GTCCTGCCTGCTGGTGACCTGGCTCCGGGCGCGCATGGATCGCATCGACGGCGAGCACCGATTCGGACGGGTGCGTCCGTTGGCCACCCTGCGATACATCGGCTGGCTGACGCTGGAGGTGATCAAATCGAATCTTGACGTGGCGCGGCGTATCCTCTCGCCCCGCCTTCCCATCAGCCCGACCGTCGTTTGGGTTCCCGCGTCCCAGAAGACGGAACTCGGTCGCGTCATTTTCGCCAACTCCATCACCCTCACCCCCGGAACCGTATCCATCGACGTGCAGGAGGGTGAAATCGAGGTGCACGCGCTCAGCAAAGAGGGCGCGGACGCGCTGCTCAAAGGCGAGATGAATCGGCGCGTGACCGCCGTCGAGGGAACCGACTGATGTTTGTGGTCGCCGCCATCGCGATCCTGATCACCATGGTGCTGGTGCTGGTGCGTGCTCTGCTGGGGCCGACCGTATACGACCGGATCCTGGCGGCCAACAGCTTCGGCACCAAGACGGTGCTGATTATCGCGGTTTACGGGTTTCTCACCGGCCGGCCCGATTTCCTGGATATTGCCCTGGTGTACGCACTGATCAACTTCATCAGCGTGGTTGCCGTACTCAAGTTTTTCGAGTACGGCGATCTGGGGGTATCGGCGGAGCGCACCAAGGCCGAGGAGTCCGGACCGTGAGCTCAGTGATTGATGTTATCAGCTGGGCGTTTCTGCTCACGGGATCCTTCTTCGTCTTCACGGGAGCCGTTGGCCTGCTCAGACTGCCTGAATTTTTTACCCGCATGCACGGCGTGGGCGTCACCGACACCCTAGGCGCCGGCCTGATGCTTTCGGGAATGCTGCTTCAGTCCGGCTCATGGGTCGTGGCGGCGAAACTGATCCTCATTTTTCTTTTCATGATGATCACCGGACCCACGGCAACCCATGCCCTGGCCAAGGCCGCGCTGCACGGGGGTCTCAAACCGCGCGCCAGGCAGGATGGAAAAAGGAGCGTGAGCCATCGAGCTGTTCATCAATAACACCTTGCTGATCTTCATCGTCGCCGTCGCTCTTGCGGTCGCGAGGTTGCGGCACCTGTTTGCGGTGGTGATGTTGTTCGCCATCTTCAGTCTGCTGTCGGCGGCGGTTTTCGTGTCCCTGGACGCGGTTGACGTGGCCTTTACCGAAGCGGCGGTAGGTGCCGGGATCTCGACCATCCTGATGCTGGCGACGCTGGCCGTCACGCGAAGCCGGGAGGAGCAGGCGCACCGGGTTCAGCCCCTGGCGTGGGCAGCAGCCGTTTTTACCGGCGCCGTGCTTCTGTACGGCACGGTGGACTATCCCAAGGTGGGCGATCCCCTGGCGCCCGCCCACCAGCACGTCGCGCCGCGCTACATTCAGGAGTCGGGCGAGGAAATCGGTATTCCCAACGTAGTGACGTCCGTGCTGGCGAGCTACCGGGGCTACGACACGCTCGGTGAAGTCACCGTGATATTCACCGCCGGTATCGGAGTTCTTTGCCTGCTCGGGCCGACGATTCGCTTGTTTCGAAAGCACGACGAGGACTGAATCAATATGCAGCATCATGTGGTCCTGCGGGTCGTTTGCAAGCTCCTCATTCCCCTGATCCTGCTGTTCGCCCTTTACGTGCAGTTTCACGGCGATTACGGGCCCGGCGGCGGATTTCAAGCGGGGGTCATCTTCGGCGCCGGATTCATTCTCTACGGCGTGGTTTTCGGACTCCGCTCAGTCCAGGCCGTCGCGCCGCCGCCGGTGGTGGTCACGGTCTCCTGCGCGGGCGTCTTGCTCTACGCGCTGGTCGGCGTCGCCGGTCCCATGATGGGCGGTAACTATCTCGACTACGGTGTGCTGCTGGACGACCCCGTTGCCGGGCAGCACCTGGGCATCATTCTTATCGAGCTCGGCGTCGGGTTGACCGTCGCCTCCACCATGATTGCGCTGTTCTACGCCTTTTCGGAACGGCGGTAATGGGGCCCGCCGCAATTCAGTAATCATCCGGCGCCGATTCCATCTGGCATTAGCTGACCATGGGCCATTTCAATTACTGGGTCGTCATCGTGCTCATCATGACCGGGCTGTACGTGATCATGGCGCAGACGAATCTGGTCAAGAAGGTTCTCGGTCTCAATATTTTTCAGGTCGCGGTTTTCATTCTCTACATATCCGTGGGCAAGCTGTCCGGAGGCACCGCGCCCATTCTCGCCGAAGGTTTCGATCGTTACGCCAACCCCTTGCCCCATGTTCTCATTCTCACCGCCATCGTCGTCGGCGTGGCGACGACGGCGCTGGCTCTGGCGCTGGTGATCCGCATCGACAAAGCTTACGACACCATCGACGAGGCGGAGATCGAAGAGATCGACAGGGAGGAAGAGTGAGCGCTTCCGCCGCCGCGGGTGTGCTGGCGCAACTTCCCGCAATTCAGGTGATTCTGCCGCTCCTGGCAGCGCCCGTTTGCGTGCTCACGGGACGCGCGCAGCGCGCCTGGGCCGTGGCCCTGGTGGTCAGCTGGTGCGCGCTTCTGACCGCCTGGGGTCTGCTCTCACAGGTGCTCGCCCACGGCGTGATTCGCTACGAGCTGGGCGGCTGGGCCGCCCCCTGGGGGATCGAATATCGAATCGATGAGGTCAATGCTTTCGTTTTGCTGATCGTTTCCGGGGTGAGCTCACTGGCTCTGGTTTTTGCACGCACCAGCGTGATGCGGGAGGTGACGGAAGAGAAACGCTCACTGTTTTATTGCGCCTGGATGCTCTGTCTCACTGGCTTGCTGGGCATCAGCATCACCGGTGACGCCTTCAACGTCTTAGTGTTCCTCGAAATCTCTTCTCTTTCCACCTACGTGCTCGTCAGCCTCGGAACTCATCGGCGCGCTCTGGTTTCCGCATTCCGCTATCTGGTAATGGGTACCGTTGGCGCGACCTTCATCCTCATTGGTGTCGGCCTCCTTTACGCCATGACGGGTACGCTCAACATGGTGGACCTGGCGGAGCGACTTCCCCAGGTTTCGCACACGCGGACCATTCAAGCTGCCTTCGCATTTCTCGCCGTTGGCATTGGTTTGAAGATGGCGCTGTTCCCGTTTCATGCCTGGCTCCCCAGCGCCTACGCCGAGGCGCCATCGGCAGTGACCGCTTTTCTGGCAGGAACTTCAACCAAGGTCGCTGTGTACGTTCTGCTGCGGTTTTACTTTACCGTCTTCGGCCCGAGCTTTGCGTTCGGGGAGCTGCGATTCGAGTTGTTTCTGATGCCGCTTGCGCTCATCTGCATACTGATCATGTCCCTGATCGCGGTCTTTCAGACCGACATCAAGCGCACGCTGGCGTATTCCAGTCTCGCCCAGATCGGATACATGGTTCTCGGAATATCGCTGGTTTCCATCGCCGGCCTCACGGGAGGCATCGTTCATCTTTTCAATCACGCGCTGATGAAGGCCGCCCTGTTCATGTCCCTGGGATGCGTTTTCTATCGCGTAGGATCCATTTCGCTGGCGTCGCTTGAAGGGCTGGGGCGGCGCATGCCTTGGACCCTTGGCGCCTTTGTCGTCGGCGCGCTGAGCCTGGTCGGCGTGCCAATGACCGTGGGCTTCGTCAGTAAGTGGTACCTCATCCTGGCCGCGCTCGACCGCGGCTGGTGGCCGCTGGCGGCATTCATCGTGCTCACCTCACTGATTGCGCTGGCTTACGTCTGGCGGGTCGTCGAGGTGGCCTATTTCCGAACAGCCCGCGAGGGATCGGCGCAGGCGGAGGTGGAGGAGGCGCCGCTGTCAATGCTGATTCCACTCTGGATGCTGGTCGCTGCCAGCGTCTATTTCGGTCTCGACACTTCCCTCACCGTGGGCGTTGCCGAGCGGGCCGCTGAGACGCTTCTGGGGTCGGCAGGTTGAGCAACGCCGCGATCATTGCCTGGACCTTGCTGCTGCCGTTGCTAGGAGCCGTGGGCATCGCGATTTTTCACCAGCGTCCCAATATGCGCGAAGCCGTGACGATGAGCGCTGCCGTGATCTTGTTCCTGCTGGTGTCGAGTCTTTATCCGGAGGTCGCAGCCGGCCGGCGTCCGGGCGTGGTGCTGTTCACAGTGCTGCCGGGGCTCGACCTGGCGTTATCCGTGGAGCCGCTGGGAATGTTGTTCGGTCTGGTGGCGAGCTTCCTCTGGATCGTCACTTCCGTGTACTCCATCGGTTATATGCGCGGTAATGCCGAATCCAACCAGACGCGTTTCTACGTCTGCTTCGCCATTGCCCTCGCCAGCACCATGGGCGTCGCCTTTGCCGCCAACATGTTCACCATGTTCATTTTCTACGAGCTGCTGACGCTTTCCACCTACCCCCTGGTGACCCATTCGGGCACCGACGAAGCGCGCAGGGCGGGCAGGGTGTATCTCGGCGTTCTGCTGGGGACTTCGATCGGTCTGCAGCTATTCGCCGTGATCTGGACCTGGTCGCTCACCGGCACGCTGAATTTCACCGAGGGCGGAATCTTGCGGGATACGGCCTCGCCGGGACTCACTGCGGTACTGTTCGCCATGTACGTGTTCGGTATCGGCAAGGCCGCGCTGATGCCGTTTCACCGCTGGCTGCCGGCGGCGATGGTTGCGCCCACACCGGTAAGCGCTCTGCTGCACGCGGTGGCGGTGGTCAAAGCGGGCGTGTTCGCGATTCTCAAGATCTCCGTGTACGTATTCGGCATTGACTACCTGAGAGAGATCGGAGCGGGCACCTGGCTGGTTTATGTCGCCGGAGTGACCGTTATCATCGCGTCCCTCGTGGCGTTGTCGAAGGACAACCTCAAGGCGCGGCTGGCGTATTCCACAGTGAGCCAGCTTTCCTATGTCGTCATCGCTGCCGCGGTGCTCGCGCCGCTGTCGGTGATGGGCGCCGCGATACACATCGCGGCTCATGCCTTCGGCAAGATCACGCTGTTTTTCGCCGCGGGCTCC
>DATIPL010000407.1:0-1784 GCA_035471965.1 Gammaproteobacteria bacterium | reverse complement strand
ACGTCACTGGACCCACGGGCCTGGTGGAAGTGTCTTGTTGATGGTTTCTAAAACCTGCGCATAGTTGGCGAATAATGCGGACTATCGTCAACGAAGGTGGTGAAGAGCGCGGTGGTGTAACGGACTGATCGGCGGAGGTCGTCGGCAAGCTCTGTCACGGCGAAGCGGGTTCGCCAACGGATGACAAATTCAGCGCAATGAGGTAAAGGGAGCGGGCCGTTGAGACCGTTACGGCACCGGCCCTGACCGCCACAGTCTGCCCGGTACCGTGCCCCCACACGACCCGCAGGTCAGTATCAGGCCTGTAGGGATTTTCTGTCCAGTTCTCATCGGCAGGAGCTGCCGATGGAGACCCCCGTTCGCTTATTTCACTGTGCCCGCTGCCACTGCCAAGTGGTGATTTGCAGCCGCTGCGACCGAGGCCAGATCTACTGCAGCGGTGAGTGCTCGCAGCATGCCCGGCGCGAGTCGGTGCGAGCCGCCGGGCGACGGTATCAGCGCAGCCGCCGCGGCCGGCTTCGGCATGCCGAACGCCAATGTCGTTACCGCCGGCGCCGAGAAAAAGTGACGCATCAGGGTTCACCGCCGGTGGCGCTCGATGCTTCACTGCGCGCCGACACGGAGGGGTCGGTGGCGTCTTCCCAGCGAGTCGTCCAGGCAGGGACTCCCGGCCCGGCACTGCGCTGCCACTTTTGCGCTCGTGCCGGCTCAACGTGGGTACGTCTGGGCTTTCTTCACCGCCGTGCTACCTCCGCGTCCCAATCCATCCTTAATACTGCTGTGCCGCCTTGAGCAAGCGAGCGCCGTACAGGCGTGCGCGCCGCGGCGGCACTCCGACCAGGAGGCAATGACCTTGGCGATTTCCCCCGAGTTGGAGGCGCAAATCCTGCGCTACTTTCACGTCGAGAAGTGGCGGGTGGGCACCATCGCCCGCCAGCTCGGCGTCCACCATGGCACGGTCGATCGGGTCCTGTCCCAGGCCGGGCTGCCCAAGGCCCAACGGCCCCACCGCCCCTCCCGGCTCGACCCCTTCGTGCCCTTTATCCTCGAGACGCTGGAACGCTTCCCGACGCTCACCGCCAGCCGCCTGTATGCGATGGTGCAGGAACGCGGCTATGCGGGCGGTCCGGATCACTTCCGCCACCTGATCGCCCATCACCGGCCCCGCCAGCCGGGCGAAGCGTATCACCGGCTCAAGACCCTGCCGGGCGAACAGGCCCAAGTGGACTGGGCGCACTTCGGCAAGATCCCCATCGGACGGGCCGAACGCACCCTGATGGCCTTCGTGATGGTGCTGAGCTTCTCACGCCAGCTCTTTCTGCGCTTTTTCCTGGATGCCCGCATGGCCAATTTCCTGCGCGGCCACGAGGCGGCCTTCGCCGCCTGGGGCGGGTGTGCACGGGTGCTGCTCTACGATAATCTCAAAAGCGCGGTGCTGGAGCGCCGGGGTGAGGCCATCCGCTTCCATCCCACGCTGCTGGCGCTGGCCGCCCATTACCGCTTCGAGCCCCGCCCGGTGGCGCCGGCCCGCGGCAATGAGAAGGGCCGGGTGGAGCGGGCTATCCGCTACGTGCGCGAGAACTTCTTTGCCGCCCGTACGTGGACGGATCTGGACGATCTCAATGCTCAGGCCGAGCAGTGGTGTTGGAGGCAGGCGGCCGATCGGCCCTGTCCCGAGGAGCGCTCAAGGTCGGTCCGCGCGGTCTTCGCCGAGGAGCAACCCCGGCTGCTGGCCTTGCCCGATAATCCCTTTCCCTGCGACGAGCAGGTCGAGGCCAAGGTCG
>DATIPL010000406.1:0-4194 GCA_035471965.1 Gammaproteobacteria bacterium | reverse complement strand
TGAGGCTGTTCTTCAGCCCGTTCATCAGCTTGGCGTCGTTGATGAGCACGTCGAACCACTCGACGGAGAAGCACTCCCAGGGTGTGACGCGCGGAAACTCGGAGCTGTTGAAGGCCGTCAGGCTCATGATGATGAGCGGCCCGAACAGGTAGGCGAAGAAGGCGGCGACGAAGGCGCCGACAGAAATCTTGAGGAAGGTCTCGGACCTCACCGCGCGATCTCCCCGAGCTTGACCTTGAACACTTTCATCATGATGAGCACGAAAGCGATACAGGTCGCGAGCAGGATGATGGCGTAGGCGGATCCTTGCGGCCAGTTGTTGCCGGTGTTGAACCACTGGTAAATGATCTGGGTGAACCAGAGGCTGCTCGGACCTCCGAGGATCTGCGGCGCCGCCAGCGCGCCCGCCGTGAGCATGAAGACCATGGTGCATCCCGAAGTGATGCCGGGCTTGGCGTAGGGAATGACCACCCGCCAGTGGATGCGCCACCAGGGCGAGCCCAGATCCCGCGCGGCCTCGATCTGGTTTTTGTCCAGGCTTTCCACGGTGTTGTAGATGGGAAAGATCATCAAAAGAATGAAGGCGTAACCCAGCCCCGCATAGAGCGCGATGTCGTTGCGGATGAAATCGTAGGGCTGGTCCAGAATGCCCGCCCATATGAGGAAATTATTGATGACGCCGGTGGCCCCGAACATGATGCGGAAGGCGAAGGCTCTCAGGATCTCGTTGACCCAGAAGGGCACGATCAGGGAAAGCACCATCAGCCGCGCCGCGCCGCCGTAAGCGGAATGGGCGAGATAGAAAGCGATGGGGTAGCAGATCGCCAGGTCGAAGAGGGTGACGAATATCGCCGCGACGAGGGTGCGGGCGAACACGGTCAGGTCGACGGTGTTGTAGCTGCCCTCCGCCTGGGCGCTGCCGTAGATCATGTATTTGTAGTTCTCGAGGGTATAGACGTCTTTCGGTCCCCCGATATCCGCAGGCGGTAGATTGTGGCGGAAAGAAAAGTCCAGCATGAAAAGCTGCGGCAGGATGATCAGGATGAACACCCAGAACAGCACCGAGAGAAGCAGGAATATCGACAGCGCGGTGCCGTTTCGCTGATAGAAGTTCGAAAACCAGGTGCTCATGATGCCGTCGCTGAACCTCGTATCGCCGCTATTCCTGGGCCAGCGGTCCCTCGGGCAGCGCCACGGCCAGATCCGGCTGGAACGTCAGCGTCACGTCGGCGCCCGTCTCGTGTTGAAGCGCCGATCCGTCATTCACCAGAGACATCTTGATCTTCTTCGCCTCGTCGGCCACGTTGAGGAAGACCTGCCAGAACTGACCCTCGAACTCTTCCTGATGAATTTTCGCCTTGATGCGGTTCGCGGACTCCGCGCCATTGGCGAACTTGAGCGACTCGGGACGCACGAAAACGAAGGCGTTGTCGCCGGTCTCCAGCTGGCGCTCCTTGGGCAGGTTGGCGAGCCGCGCGTGCACCCGGCCCACGTTGGTGTCGACGACGGCCTGCTCGCCGTTGATGTCGCTCACCTTGCCTTTGAACAGGTTGTTCTCCCCCACGAATGAGGCAACGAATGCGGTCTCGGGGTGGTCGTACATGTCGGTGCCGTCGGCCACCTGCTCGATCACCCCCTCGCGCATGACCGCGATGTGGTCGGACATGGTGAGCGCCTCGCCCTGGTCGTGGGTGATGTAGATGAAGGTGATGCCGACGCGCTGCTGGATGGCGCGAAGCTCGGTGCGCATGTGCTGCCTGAGCTTCAGATCCAGCGCCGAGAGCGGCTCGTCCAGAAGCAGCACGTCCGGCTCCGCGGCCAGCGCCCGGGCGATGGCCACGCGCTGCTTCTGGCCGCCGGAAAGCTCGTGCACCATCTTGTCACCCTGACCGGGCAGGGCGATGAGGTTCAGCAGCTCTTCGGCGCGCTTGCGCCGCTCGGCTTTTCCAACGCCTTTCACTTCGAGCGCAAAAGCGATGTTCTCCCACACGGTCATCAGCGGGAAGAGCGCGAGGTTCTGAAAAATGAGCGCGGTGGGCCGCTTGTTCGGCCCGATGCCCTTCATGTCCTCGCCGCCAATTTTGACCACGCCCGCCGAAGGCTCGAGAAAGCCGGACACCGCCCGGAGCAGGGTGGTCTTTCCACAGCCGGAAGGCCCGAGGAAGCTGAAGAATTCGCCTTCCTTGATGTTGATGTTGACGTCACGCGCGGCGACGAATTCGCCGAACTTGATCCATACATTCTCGAGATCGACACCAGCACTCATGGGGATTTGTCCGCGAAGGTTAGAACGTATTCCGGATCCGAGGCATTCGGGTCCGATCAGACCGATGCCCGCGTGTAACCGCGCTGCCGGCGGGCAGCCGGATCGTTTGTAGCATGGTCTTCCGGCACATTGCGGGCCGTGTATTGATTATGTTCGAGCACGCGAAGGGTCTGCGCCCCGCGCGTCATTGAATCGAAATCCCCCGGACCCGTACGGTCCGGGGGATGCTTTCGTCGTTCAGGCGTTGACGAACTTGTTGCGGTACTCCGTGCGAACGTCGGCGTACCACTGCGGCTCCTTCGGCCACGGCCAGAGGTTCGCCAGCGCGTCTCCCGGATACGCCTCGGAGAAGTTCTTCTTGTACTGCGCGCCGGCGAATTTGTCGGCGCCGAGAACCGCTGAGTTGTATCCGTGCTTGTCGATGGCCTTGCCGGCGGGCTCGGGCTCGTAGCAGTAGTTGATGAACGCGTACACCGCCTCCAGATCTCCGGCTCCGCGGGAAAGCGACATGCCGTCGACCCAGGCCAGCGCGCCTTCCTTCGGCGCCTGGTAGGTCACGGGCTCACCCGCGCTCTTGAGCGCAAGCGGCGGTCCGTCCCAGGTCTGGCCGACGATGACGCCTTCGTTCAGCAGCCCGTTCTTCTGGCTGTCGGCGTCATTCCAGAACAGCTTCACCTGCGCCTTGTTCTTGATGCAGTAGTCGGTGACCGTCGACCACGTCTTGCGCATGGTGGCCTCGTCGTTGTAGGCCTTCTTCATCGCTCCGGGCTCGAGCGCGCCGGTGGTCTCGAGGTAGAGACCGGCGCCGAGCATGCCCGAGTGCGGCCGCATCATGGTCTTGCCCTTGTTGGCGGGATCCCAGATGTTGCCGTAGCTCGGAATGCCGCCGGGCGGCGCATACTTGTCGGTGCGCCAGGCAACGGCCTCGGTGCCCCAGATGTGCGGCAGCCAGTGGGAACCCTTGCCGTTGAAGTTCCACTCTTCGTCGCCGACCCGGACCATGGCCGGGTTGACGTTGTTGAGATTCGGTATCCGCCCGTAATCGAAAGGCTGGAGCAGCTCCAGCTCCACCCACTGGGGCGAGCGCATGTTGGTGGGGCTGCAGATGTCTACACCGCGGCCCTTGGTGGCTTTCATCTTGGTGATGATTTCCTCGTTCGAGCCGATGCCGGTGTAGTTGACCTGGATACCGGTCTTCTTGTTGAAGCTGTCGATGAAGTCCGGCGGCAGATAATCCGACCACATCAGGATGTTGACCTCGCCGGAAGCGGCGAGCACGTTCGAGCTGACAATCCATGGTCCAACGGCGGCTGCCGCGGTAACCGCTGCACCGCCTTTGAGCACGGCGCGGCGCTTCATGCGGGTCCGTGACATCTTCTTATCGCTCATGGGTTTCCTCCGATCTCTAAGTGTGGGGTGTTCGGCGGATTACGGTTGATTATTTTCGGCGCCGAATCGTGCATACCCGAGGGTAATGACGGTCATTTCAACCCAGCCCCTTGAGCCCGTCAAGCGTTTGCGTAAGGCCAATTTTTGACCGCGCTTAAGGCCAAGGCGGCCGCCCGCGATGAAAACCGGAAGCGGCTTCCCGGACAGGGTCTCACCGCCGTGCGACGAGCCGATTACGGCGTCGGGGCGGCCGATTCGTCCGAAAATCTCCCGGCGGCGGCGCTGCCTTCGGTGCGGCACCAGTTGCGGAAGCCCCCCAGCCCGCGGTTCTGCCACTCGGCGTGGGCTGCCTGCCAGGCGTCTCCGCGGAGGCGGTTGACCGTTTCCCGGTCCAGTCCGTCGCGCTCGATGAGCCGATCCGCCTCGCGGCGAAATCCGCGCCCCACGGAATTCGTCACCAGACCGCAATAGCCCGCGACCTCGAAGTCGTAAAAAACCCGGGAGAGCTCGGCGTGCTCCTGCGCGGGGTCGGCCGCGGT
>DATIPL010000405.1:0-1894 GCA_035471965.1 Gammaproteobacteria bacterium | reverse complement strand
GTCCTCCAGCAGGTGCAAAACATGTTCTGCTTCCGCCGGTGATCCGATGGTCGCCACCGCAGCCGAAGAATCGATTTCGTGCGCCGCGGCCAAAACGGCTGTTCCGCCCAGGGAGTGGCCGACGAGGATTTCCGGCGCCCGCCCGCTTTCAGCCATATGCTTCGCCACGTCCATGATGTCCTGCACGTTGGCAGAGAAATGCGTCTCAGCGAATTCGCCTTCGCTCTGTCCCAGTCCCGTGAAATCGAACCTGAGCACTGCGATGCCTTCTGCGCAAAGTGCATCGGCGATTTCAACGGCGGCGCGTATGTTCTTGGTGCAAGTGAAGCAATGGGCGAACAGCGCCCAGGTCACCGGCCGCCCGGCATCGGGCCGATGGACGACCCCCGCGAGCTTGTGTCCGCCGGACGAAGGTATGTAGATGGATTCCTGCATTGTGACACTCCGGTCCGAAATGGGGTCAGCACAATTGTAAGGAAGAATTCAGCGTGCCGGTCCGTTCAGTGATGTCTGCCAAAGCCCGACTGAACCCATGGCGAAAACGCGCCTTGCATATGTGGTCCGGAAGAACAAAGGGGTCAGGTTGAATTTCTGCAATCAGAAATTCAACCTGACCCCTGACGTTGCCGGCTGGCGTAAAACGCCAAAAGGGCATCCACTTCGGCATCCGTCAGCGTGCCAATCCCGCGGGTCATTTCGACCGGGCCTTTCCGGGTGCCGGCCCGCAGCGCCCCCATCGCACGTTGCAGATAAGGCGTCCACTGACCGGCCAGCACCGGCGCCATCGCATTGGTGGTCTCGCCGCCGTCCGAATGACATTGCTCACAACCCCGCTCATCGTGAATCCCGCGTCCCCGGGCCACCTGCGACTGGTCGAATGGCTGTTGCGCAGGCTCGAACTGCTGACGCTCGAAATATCCGGCCAACGCCGAGATTTCGGCATCTGTCAGGGCCTGCACCTGGGAGCACATGGTGCTGGCAAGCATCCCCGCTGCGCTTGAATCCAGCCGTTGCGGAGAACAGCTCCTGGCCCCTGCGCGGAACGCAAGCAGGTTGTCCTCGATGAAGGTGAAGGGCTGGCCCGCGAGGATAGGCACCATGGGGTTGGTCGAAACGCCGCCTTCGCCATGGCAGCCCTCGCACACGGACAGACTATCGGGTAGCCCGTTTTCGGCCGGAAGCGGATGCGTCACGGACAGCAGGCAAACGGCGATCGCGCTACTCCAAATCCTGCCAGTGTTTCCCAAAATCGGACTTCTCCAGGTCAATGCCATGAGTATGACCGCCGGTGGGTAGAAAAAAGCACATGCAATGGATCTCGGCGGGCATGGCCGTCATATTGCTGGTCGGGGCTACCAGGCTCGCCGGTCAAACTTCGGAAGGTCCAGATGGGGCCTCGGCTCCGGAATTCGAGTTGACCAATGAGCACAGCCGCCTGGGCGCTGACTCCTGCATACTGTGCCATGACGAAGGCATGCCCCTCGACGCGACACCGATCTTCGCAACGCCACATGCCGCCAGGACCGATCCTGGCGCTCCGTTTTCCGATCTGCAATGCGAGACCTGTCACGGACCAGGAAAGGACCACGCGCGCTCCCAGCGCGGCGGTGGCTCAGTACCACCCAATGTCACCTTCGGTGCGAAGGCAGGAACCCCCGCTGTCGAACAAAACGCCGTCTGCCTGGGCTGCCACGAAACGCATGGACGCATTGGATGGTTCGGCAGCATGCATGAACGCGAGGAGGTTCCTTGTGCGGCCTGTCACCAAATCCACCGTAGCCGCGATCGCGTATTCGATGCCGTTGATCAGCAGGAGGCATGCTTTGTGTGCCACGAAAAGCGACGATCCGACACCTACCGCGCGAGCAGCCACCCGTTGCGGTTCGGCACCATG
>DATIPL010000404.1:0-3051 GCA_035471965.1 Gammaproteobacteria bacterium | reverse complement strand
CATCGGAGTGTAGTCGTCATTCAGCAATACCACGCTGTAAAGGGGAGGCCGTTTTAACTTTGGCTTCGCCTCCTGTACGGCGAGCCCATCTTCGCGTGTGGTCTCCGGCGAGTCTCCCATAGCGAAATTCTAGCTTATCTCCAAGGGGCTTTCATGAAAGGCCCGGCGTCGGTCCGGGAGTAGAAATACCTTTCGCAACGGTAAGTTACAATGACGACCCGCTCGGTTTCCAGTGCCTTGATCCGGGCTTTGCCAAAGCTTTGACGCCGGCGGATAGAGAAGAGTTTCGCCACGGCCAAACTCCATCGCGTCAAACTGGATCCGCCGTTTCGTGAAACCCCTCACGTCCCCCTGAGGCGGCCTGAAATCCGCTCCATGCGCGATTCGATTCGCCGAGTGCAGCCCACGAGAATCAATGACTTAGGTCTTCTCTGATTGAATCGGCGCTTGATCGCGATCTGCCGCGCCGGTCTCCTTCCGAGCGGATGCTTTCGGCGCCTTGGCAAAAAACCCGGGGTCCATGGCGGCGATGAAGCGCCGCGCCGCCGGAGAGAGAAACTTTCCGCGCCTGAGCACGACGCCGTAGGTCCGCTTCGGAAAGTAGTCTCCGAGGGCGATGGCGCAAAGGTCGTCATCCTCCACCAGGCAGATGCTGGAGACGATGGACACGCCGAGTCCCAGGCCCACGTACTTCTTAATCACTTCCCAGCCGCCGGCCTCGAGAGTCACTTTGTAGGGCACATCGTGCTGCTGAAACACGAGGTCCACGACTCTCCAGGTGCTGAGGTGCCTGGGCGGCAGGATGAGGCCATAGGGGCTGATGTCGTCGAGCGTCAACCTGCGCTTCTTCGCCAGCGGGTGGTCGCGGGCGGTGATGAGCACCGTATCGTAAGAAAAGATGGGCCGGTATTCGATGTCGTCCGGGATCTCCAGCATCGAACCAACCGCGAAGTCCACCTTGTCGGCGCGCAGCTGGCTGAGTCCGTCACGCCCCGTGACGTTATGCATTCGCAGCTGGATGCCCGGGTAATTCCTGGCGAAGGCCTGCATGAACCTGGGAAGGATGTAAAGAATGGTCGACTCGCCTGCGGCGATGTCCAGCTCGCCGGAGTCCAAGTTTCCGCAGCTCTCGGCAAAGGTTGCCGGCAGGCTGTCCATGCCCTCTACCAGAGGCGAGGCGAGCTCGTAGAGCACCTGGCCTTCGGGAGTGAGGCGAATACGCGGGCCACGGCGTTCAAACAAGGTGACCCCGAGCTCCTGCTCCAGCGCCCGGACCTGCAGCGAGACCGACGGCTGGCTCAGGAACATTCGCTCAGCCGCCTTGGAGATGCTTTGCGCCTGAGCGGCATAACAGAATGCTCTGAGCTTCTTGAGTCGATTTTGCTTGTAGTAAAAGCGCTTGCCGGAGGCTTCCATGGCGGTGTTGTCGTGCGGAGCCGCGGGAAAGGAGCAGATCATTAACGTAATTAATATTGAGCATTGAAACAATTGAGTTGTCAAATGCTCGTTCCGGGGTAAGCTGCAACGCAACATTCGCAACCAGCTGAATCGGCGACGATTGACGCAACGCACTATGATTAGACGGGGACATGGCTGATACGGGCAGCGAAGCCCGTGCCCGGACCGGCAAACCGACCCGGTCCGCTCAGTCCTATCCCGACCTCGCCGCTACCTCGCTCGCCGTCACGCTTCCGCTTCCTAAGTTTTCGCCCTCGCCGTTTCCGAGATTCTCGGGCGGAATCCATTCCTCGCTCAGACCTTGATTTTGGAGAATCGCCCATGAGCCAGCCCCACGAAGTTGACGCACTCGAGAAAGACTGGTCGGAAAACCACCGGTGGAAAGGCGTCGAGCGGGACTACGGCGCAGAAGACGTCGTGCGGTTGCGCGGCTCGGTCAGCATCGAGTACACGCTGGCGCGTCGAGGAGCGGAGCGGCTGTGGAAACTGCTCAACGAGCAGCCTTATCTCAACGCGCTCGGAGCCCTCACCGGTAACCAGGCGATGCAGATGGCCAAGGCCGGCCTGCAGTCCATCTACCTCAGTGGCTGGCAGGTCGCCGCCGACGCCAACAACTCCGGCGAAATGTACCCGGACCAGAGCCTCTATCCCGCCGACAGCGTTCCCAGCGTGATCAGAAAGGTCAATAAGGCCTTTCAGCGGGCGGACCAGATCCATCACGCCGAGGGCAAGAACGGCATCGACTGGTTCCTGCCCATTGTTGCCGACGCCGAAGCCGGATTCGGCGGCGTGCTCAATGCCTTCGAGCTGATGAAGGACATGATTTCGGCGGGAGCGGCCGGCGTTCATTTCGAGGATCAGCTCTCCTCGGCGAAGAAGTGCGGCCACATGGGTGGCAAGGTGCTGCTGCCGACCCGTGAGTCGGTGCAAAAGCTCATCGCCGCGCGGCTCGCCGCCGACGTTTGCGGAGTGCCGACAGTACTGGTGGCGAGAACCGACTCCCTGGGTGCCGAGCTTCTCACCAGCGACGTGGACCCCGTAGATCAGAAGTTTCTGACCGGCGAGCGCACCGTGGAAGGGTTCTATCGCGTTCGCTGCGGCATGGAGCAGGCGGTGTCCCGCGGCCTTGCCTATGTGCCATATTCCGATCTCGTCTGGTTCGAGACCAGCAAGCCGGATCTGGGCGAGGCCCGTGAATTTGCTGCCGCAGTCCACGAGCGGTTCCCGGGCAAGATGCTTGCCTACAACTGCTCGCCTTCGTTCAACTGGAAAGCGAACTTGAACGACGACACCATCGCCCGCTTTCAACAGGCTCTGGGTGAAATGGGCTACAGGTATCAGTTCATCACTCTGGCGGGATTTCACGCCCTCAACTACAGCATTTTCGACCTGGCGTCCAAATACCGCGACAGCGGCATGTCCGCGTACGTCGAGCTTCAGGAGCAGGAGTTTGCCTCGGAGAGCCGCGGTTACACCGCGCACAAACACCAGCGGGAAGTGGGTGCAGGCTACTTCGATGCGGTCACCCAGGCGATCACGGGAGGCAATTCATCCATCACTGCGCTTTCTGGTTCAACCGAAGAGGATCAGTTC
>DATIPL010000403.1:0-5006 GCA_035471965.1 Gammaproteobacteria bacterium | reverse complement strand
GTCCGGGACTTTGAACTCGGGTTCGTGGATGCTTTGGGAATCGATGACGTAGCGCAGCATCGGCAGCTCTACCCGCTGAGACGCCTGACGCAGCGAATCGATCCAGTCGAGTCTGCGTTCCTTACCGATGATGCCCTTGGACTCCAGATCGTGATAAAGGGGAAGATACTGCTCGATGATTTTTTCTTCTTCATCAATGTTCTGGTATTGAGCCCGCACTCCTGACAGCGCATTTCGTTCCCGCTTGAACATGCGGTCCATTTTCTCCCAGAAATGAAAGCTGCTGCCGAGCAGCCCCCCGCTGATGGCGACCGAAATGAACAGCAGAATCAGTGCGCCTCGAAGCACGCCCCAGTCGATTTGATCAAGCTTCATCCGACCTGTCCTCGATCGCGATGCGCAGCTCGAAGTTTGCTTCCTTGGTGCCCGAGCTGCGCACGGCGTCGCCTTGCAGGGTGCTTGAGGAATCCACATCCAGCGGCAGGGATTGAACTCGGACGTGGTGGACACCGGGCAGCCCTCGCAGCACCTCAGCGTATCCGTTCACCAGGTCCAGCGCGCGACGGTAGTTGCCGTCAAACGGGGAAATCTGGCCCCTGATGACGGCGAGCTGATAAAGCATTCGAGTTTCGCCATCGGCGGAAAGCGACGACGCGTCGCCGGAGATACGATTTCGACCGGCTGCGCTGCGATTCCCGGGGGCACCAATCGGCGCGTTGGGATCGATACTGCTTTTCCAGGTGATTCGGTCCAGCTGTAGCTGAGGAAAATTTTGCAGAGCGAGGCTCAGGGTGACGAGCATTTTCCGCGGATTGGTCTTGAAGCTGATCAGCTTTTCGGCGGTTTCCACCGCGCGCTTGATCTCGCGCGATTCCATGGGCGTTTCCGGCAATCGCGCCCGGGCGACCCGGTACCGCTCATCGTAGAACGCCGTCTGCCGCCGCAGCGATTCCGCTTCCTTTGCCGCAATTGCGCCCTCAACGAAGTTCGACCCGCTCACGCCCACGGCGGAGATGAGCAGCAGGATGCTCGCCGCAATCAGCCCTATCCGTGCCCGGTGGAGCTGGAAGTATCTGGTCGCCGGCTCCGGCGCGTATTGATTGGCCGGCGATCTCCTGGCCAGCGCCTGAGCGAAGACCGCCTCGGCCACGTTCTGGGTGAACTCACCTTTGATGCCGACCGCCTTCGCGGCATCCTGAAGCGAGATCAAGTGATGCCGGGTGGTTACCGAGTCCGGAGACTGCCGCCGGATGTCTTCCAGCTGCCCGGTATCTCCGAGAATATAAACATCCAGAGGCGTGTCGTTTGGAATGTGCCGCAGACTGGAGAGATAGCGCCGGATTTTTTCGACCTCGCTGAGAAGGAAGGAGGCGTAACGATCCGACTCGAGGCTGGGTAATACAGCCAGACGGCTGATTTTCAGCTTTTTGTCGAGAAAAAATGTCTGTCTCAATCCGCCGCTTTGAGCCGTGACAATCAGCGCATGGCCGCTGTCGATCTTGAGCGCCTTGAACAGCAGATCACTGATCAAGGCGAGGGAATACACTCCTGCCAGAGGAACATTGTGCTTTGCCAGCTGGCTCATCCAGGGCGCCAGCAGATCCGGGCGAATGAGGGATGCGAAAAGCATCTTGTCGTCGCGTCTTCCGGAGTCCAGGCGCCCGAGGAATAACGCGTGGCTGTAGGTCGCGTCCCTGAAAAGACGGTTGAGCTTGGTCTTTATAAGCCCGCGCCGATCGCGACCGAACACGTGAGGTATCGTGTCCTCGCGGAATTCCTCTTCGACGAAATCGACGAGCACGTACACCGGGTCATTGGGCACGCTTTCCAGATACACGGAAAAATCGGTGAGGCCTCGCTCGTCTGCGCCGAACCAGACCGGATCGCCCAGACTGCCTTTCTCGTACGAATAAGCGCAGAGCCGACCGCTGGAGATGTAGAAAACTCGCTTTCGCATCGCTCTAGAAATCGATCTGGCTGATCAGGTCGTAGATGGGTCCCAGAACGGAAAGAATGACCCAGCCCAGGACGCCGCCCAGCACGACGGTCATTACCGGCCCGATCATGGCCTGGAGCCGCTGCATGGACTCGTTCACGTCCCGATTGTAAAAATAGCTGATATTCAGCAGCGCCGTGTCAAGCGCGCCGGTGCTTTCACCCACCCGCAGCATTCTGAGCACCAGCGGCGGAAACAGACCGGTGGATTCGAATCCGGCGCTGATGCTCGCCCCGTCGGCTATCTGCCGTCCGGCGCGGCGGGTCGCTTCTTCCACCGCCTTGTTACCCACCAGGCCTTCACTGATTCGAACGCAGTCCAGGACGGTGATTCCGGAGGCGTACATGAGGGCAAAATAATTGGCGAATCGCGCAAGAATGATTTTCTTGAGAATCGGTCCCATTACCCAGACGCGCAGCTTGAAATCATCGACGGCGTACTGGAACCCGGGACTTGCCTTGTAGAAGAGCATCACCGCCAGGCCGATAACGACCGGTGAGATGACAATGGCCCACCAGTAATTGACGAACACGTTGGAGATGCCGATCAGAACTTTCGTGTGCCATGGAAGCTCCTGGCCCATGTTCTTGATGAATCCCACCAGCTGCGGCACCAGGTAAGTCATCAAGAATGCAAGCACCAGAATCACGACCAGGCCGACGAAAGTCGGATACATGAGCAGCTTCTTCACCTGCGCCGCCTGCTCGTCCTGCCATTTGAGCGTCTCCGTAATCTTCTGCAGCACCGCGCCGACCTGACCGCTGAATTCGCCGGCACGAACCAGATTGATAAAAACACCGTCGAAAACCTGGGGAAATTCTTCCATCGCCCCGGACAGCGTCTTGCCGCCCTCGATGGACTCGATCATGCCCGCGATTACTTCGCGCAGATTCCGGTCTTCCACCGAGTCGCGAAGATCCACCAGTCCGTCGATCACGGGCACGCCGGATGAAAGCAGCTGCTCGAGCTGAAAACAAAAGCCGATGAGCTCGCGCCTTGGAACCCGCGTTCCCGACGAAGCCGAGGCGCGGATCTTGGCCTCGGCGAAGTTCACCAGATCCAGACCCATTCGCTCGAGCCTGAGCTCCAGATCGGCGGCGTTGGCTGCTTCCATGCGGCCAGTAGCGATCCGGCCGCGTTCGTCCATGGCCTTGTACTGCATCAGCGGCATGGCGGTTTCAGCTGATGCCTTCGGTCAGATTCATGACTCGCGAGATTTCGTCCATGCTGGTCACGCCTTCGAGCACCCTGCGAACGCCGTCCTCAGCCAGCGTCATGTAGCCTTTGTTTTTCGCCACCTTGAGAATTTCTCTCTGCGTGGCCCGTCTCGCCACGAGCTCGTCGATTTCGCCGTCAAAACGCAACAGCTCGGTCAGCGCGAGTCTGCCCTTGAAGCCCGAGTGATCGCATCGCTGACAGCCGCTGGCGCGGTAAATGGGCGGCGCCTCGGACCCGACCCCCAGATGCAGGATCTGTCGCTCCAGCTTTGACGGCTCGTAAACCTCTTTACAGTGCACGCACAGTTTTCTAACCAGCCGCTGCCCGATGACGCCGATGATGTTGCCCGCCATGATGTCCGGAATGACGCCGGTCTCGAGCAGACGCGGTATGGCGCCTATTGCAGAGTTCGTGTGCAGCGTCGTGAACACCTGATGCCCGGTCATGGCGGCTCTGAACGCCATTTCAGCAGTCTCCTCGTCACGAATTTCGCCCACCAGGATAATGTCCGGGTCCTGGCGCATGAGACTCCTGATGCCGTTGGCGAAAGTCAGCCGGACGGCCTCGTTGACCGAGGTCTGCCGAATCATCTCCAGTGGATACTCCACCGGATCCTCCAGCGTCATGATGTTCACGGTTTCACTGTTCAGATGATTGAGCATGGAGTACAGGGTGGTGGTCTTACCGCTGCCGGTGGGTCCGGTGACAAGAATGATTCCCTCGGGCCGCGCCATCATGAGACGAAGCGTGGTCAGCGCGTCTTCGGAAAGGCCCAGCCCGTCCAGGGGCACGATGCCCTTTTGACGATCGAGCACGCGCAGCACAATGTTCTCGCCGTAGGTCGTCGGTAGAGAGGAAACTCGGAAGTCGACCGCATGGCCGGAGACCGACAGCGAAATCCGGCCGTCCTGCGGCGCGCGCATCTCGGCGATATTCATGCCGGCCATCACCTTGAGACGCACGGCAATGGCCGCCCAGTAATTGCGATGCAGGCTCCTGATCTGCCGCAACACGCCATCGACCCGGTAACGAATACGAAGAAAATCATGCTCGGGCTCGAAGTGAATGTCCGAGCCGCCGCGCTTGACCGCGTCTGAAAGCAGCGCATTTACGAGCCGCACCACGGGCTGGCTGTATTCGTCGCTTTCTGCTTCGAGACTCTGGTAGTCGACTTCGCCGGTTTCGATTTCCTGAAGAATGCCGTCTACGGAAAGCTCGAATCCGTAAAACTGATCGATGGCCTTATTGATCTCCGCCTCGCCGGCGATCAGGGCCTTGACCTCGAGGTCACCGCCGAGCTGCGCTCGCACCTGGTCGAGCGCGATGACGTTATAGGGATCGGACATGGCCACCGTCATGACCTGGTCTTCCGCGGAGTAGGTGATGGCGAGCATGTGATAGCGGCGGGCAACGTCCTTGGGAATCAGCTTGACGACGTCGGCGTCCACTACGACTCTTGACAGATCTACGGTGTCGTACCCAAGCGCACCGCCGAGAACGTCACGGATCACCGCCTCGGTGGCAAAACCGAGACGAACCAGGATCTTGCCCAGGTGTTCCTTGCTTTTTTTCTGTTCGGTAAGCGCGATTCGGACCTGGTCTTCGCTGACCACGCCTTTACTTACCAGCAGTTCGCCAATACGCCGGCGCTTGACCGGCGCATCGCGATCGATTACGGGCGCTTGTGCCGTCACCCCTGACCCCCCCCTTTCAAACGGTCGATGCGCGACTTGACGGCACCGGCCTCGAAGCTCGCCGAGCCATTGCCGGCAAGCTCGAGAGCGCGATGGTA
>DATIPL010000402.1:0-5375 GCA_035471965.1 Gammaproteobacteria bacterium | reverse complement strand
AACCAGAAGAAGTTCCGCGCTGCGCTCGAGACCACGATCACCTCGTGCAATGCCTGCCACGCGGCGACAGGCAGCTCTTTCATCCAGGTCACGCTCGATCCGCCCGACTCGCTCAACATGCGCCACCCTCACAACCTGATGAGAACCGAGGCCCCGGGTGACCACGCCCACAAGCACTGACAGTCGAACGACATTGGCGTCTCCGGGCGGATGAACTGTCTCCGCGAGATACGATGCGGGACGCTCGACTGAATCGGGACAACCGTCGGAAAAAAGTCAGCGGCGCCGTTCCCGGTGTCGGATATCGGACCATCGGAAGCGGGAACACGAGGTAAAGACGGAGCACGCCGATGGCAGAAGCCAAAGCCGCCGAGCGGTTTGGCAATCGCTCGACGATCGGCCGGCAGGCCTCATATCCAAACGTCGTTCTCCGCGGTCATGTCACCCCCGGCGCCGCCGGTGTTGACGACTCCGCGGGGCTCGACCAGAAGAAGATGGCACTCTTCTTCTGCATGGGGCTTGTGCTCGACGCCTTTCGGAACCACGTACATTTCACCGGCCGACAGGGAGACGCGGCCGTCCCTGAACTCGATGATGAGCGTTCCCTCGAGGACGATGAACACCTCGTCCGTATCCACGTGGTCGTGCCACACGAACTCGCCCCGCACTTTAACCAGCTTGAACTGGTAGTCGTTCATCTCGGCGATCACTTTCGGTGACCACCGGTCTTCGAACGTCGCGAGTTTCTCCCGCAGATTGATCGCTGAGTAGTCCATTTCAGTATCCGGCGGCAAAGGTTTCCGGGTCATTCTCGTCGATTCAATCACGCCCCGGAAACGCCGCTCGTCCATACGCTTTCCGGGGCGCCCTCCGCCGCCAGCGGCTTGAACATGCGCCGGTACTGGCTGGGCGTGAGCCCCGTGCTTTTCTTGAACAGCCGGCGCAGGAAAGACGAATCGGCGTATCCGGCCTCGGCGCTGATCTCGTCCACCGGCAGGGCGCTGCTTTCCAGCAGACGCTTGGCCTCCTCGATCCTCAGATTCTGCAGGTACTCGATCAGCGGGCTGCCGGTGGCCGCCTTGAAGCGTCGCTTCAGCGTGCGCTCGGGGATTCCGGACAAGGCAACCACCTTGCTGATGGCGTCGAGTTCGCGGAAATGCTCGCCCAGCCAGACCTCGCAACGACGCACGACGGAATCCGCATGCGGCGCGCGCCGCACCAGGGTGGCATAAGGCAGCTGACCCTCGGCGTGCCATTTGAGCAGGTAGACCTTGGCGATGCGCAGCGCCTCTCCCGGGCTCGCATGCCTGGCAATGATGTGAAGCGCGAGGTCGTGCCACGAGGTGGTGCCGCCTGCCGTCACGATGCGGGCTTCGGGCCCGGCGTAGACCAGATTCGGCGCGGGATCGAAGCGGACCTTCGGGTAGCGCCTGGTGAAAAGATCCCGGTAGCCCCAGTGTGAAGTCGCGCTCAAGCCGTCCAGCAGACCGGTCTCGGCCAGCATGACCGCGCCCGAGCAGGCCGAGTACAGCGTCGCCCCTTCCCGGTATTTGCGGCTGATCCATTCGATCAGCGCCGGATGGCGCCCGTCCCAGGACTCGTCCGGCCCCAGCCAGATCTCCGGCAGGATGACGATGGGCGCGTCGGGGTCGTCCGCGACCGAGCAGTCCGGCTGGACCGGGATGCCGTTGCCACAGACAAAGGGATCCCCTTGCGGCGAGACGATGCGCACCCGGAACAGCTTCTGCTCGCCGCCGGCTCGGGCCAGCGTCTGCCAGATGCTGCCGGCCGCCGAGAGCACGTCGAGCATGCCGTAAAGCGCCGAGCCCGCCGTCTCCGGGACCGCGACGATGAGGACATCCACGGGACCCCTGCTGCCGCTATTCATGAACCGACCGCATTATGTGGCACAACCAGCACGTTTTTGTCCAAAATCCATCTTCTAGCCGCCTGTGTCAATCCCTATCGTATGCCTCGACCCGCCTGCAGACCGAGGGTCAGCGGGGCGGAAACTCTGACGGCAACCTTTTGATAAGGAGCAATGAAATGAAAGACTCGATGCACGAACAACAGGAACGGCAAGGCATGAAGCCCGCCGTCGTCAACGGCGTCGACCTCGAGACCCTCATGGGCACCGTCAACGCCATCAAGGCCGATCCGGCGCTCGGCGCCAGCCGCTTTCGCGCCAGCAACAAGTGGCTGGGTGGAAATCACAATCGCAGCACGGTGACCGGCTTCTACGGCGCGAAGCAGGAAATTGCGCACAAGCAGACCTTCGAGATGGACGCGGATGAGCCGGCGATTCTCGCCGGCAACGACGAAGGCGCCAATCCGGTGGAGCATCTGCTGCACGCGCTGGCCTCCTGCGTGACCACCAGCATTGTGGCGCATGCCGCGGTGCGCGGCATCCAGGTGGAGGAGCTGGAGTCCGAGCTCGAGGGCGATATCGACCTGAGAGGCTTCCTGGGTCTTTCCAGCGACGTGCCCAAGGGCTACACCGACATCCGCGTGACGTTCAGGGCCAAGGCCGATCCCGAGGATCTCGAACGCCTCGCGGAGCTGGCCCGGTACTCACCGGTGTTCAACACCATCACCCAGGGCGCCCGGGTGGGGATCACGGTCGAGCCCAAGTGACCGCAAAGTGAAAACGGGAGCCGGGAAACCCTTTTCACCCGGCCCGCCCCAACCGCCGCAGTGGTCATCGCAGCCCGATGGCCACTGCGGCGCTCACCCCGAACGCAGGAACCCTTCGGCAATCGGGACATTCCCGGCTCGCAAGTGATCGAGGCAACGCCCGGAACAACCGGGAAAATCGAAACCCGGCGGCTCACGGGCTCCGAAAGCCCTCCTTACCCTCGGCCACCAGAACGCAAAGGTACAGATCCTGCTCATCCCTGAACGCTTCCACGTTCAAAGGCAGATCATGAATCAGCTCGGCGATGCGTCCCTCGCCGGGAAGGGTGCGGGGAATCATTCTGGGATCCTCGGCCGCGAGCTTCCCGGCGAACGCCGCGCCCATGGGATGGCTGATGATAATGCGCCCGCGCAGGGCGAGATGTCCTGCGGATATTTTCAACGCGTCCCGCTGGCTCTACATGTTTGCGAACACAGCGTTGAAGAAGATCGCGTCGAACGGCCCCAGCGATTCGGGAATATCGATAACGTCCCCGCGCCAGAAATCCACCTCCGGGTAACGCTTTCGCGCCTCGGCCAGCATCGGCTCGCTCAGATCGCAGCCGACGATGTCGCGGACGCCGATACGCCGGATGTGGGGAATCAGAACGCCGATGCCGGTGCCGACGTCGAGCACCCTGTCGCTTGCCTCGAGCCTTGCGGCGGCGACAATCTGCGCCGTCCGCCCCTCGACATCCGCAGGAATGGGCTGCCGGAAGCACTCGACCTTGCTGTCGAATATCCGCCGCTGGTAGCGGTTATGTTCTCGCCGATTCACGGTGCAGAGGAAACATCCACAGCCCGACGGTTCGTGAACCCGCCCGGCTTGCCGCGGTAAATCCGAAGCTCAGCTGCTCACCGGCTCTGAACGGTCCCATCTGCTGACGGAAACGGCACCGGACTGAGCGGACCGGCGGCGGTGAAGGTCAGATGAATGTGTTCCTGCTCTGACTGGTGCACCTGAAAGCTCTGGGCGATGTAGCTGTCGAAGATCAGCAGGTCACCGGCCACGGGCTGGTAGATGAAGTACTCCTGATTGAGCGTCGTTTCTTTCTTAACCGGCAGGGAAAGTCCCCTCTCGTTGGCAGGATTGTGAAGAGACAGGCGGGGACCGTCCGCGGGCGCCTGGAGGAAATAGATACCGGTGTAGAACGAGTTCGGGTGGCTGTGAACGTCCATGGACTGGCCGCGGCTCAGCACGTTGAGCCAGCACCTGTCGATGGCGATCTCCTGGGCCTCCAGGTCCACGGACTTCAGCTCGGCCAGGGCCAGGACTTCTGTATGAAAGATGTCCGCGATCTCGCCAAAGGCCTGCCGCCGGTGCAGCGAGGGATCGGTCATGAGCGTCGAGAATACCGGGCAGGCCCAGCCGCCCGCCGGTCCGCTGGGCGTATGCGCGCGGATCGATTCTATCTCCGTCAGCAGGCGCCCGGCGATCGCTTCATGATCGGCAACGCGCGTGCGCAGCAGCACGCTGGGAAACACGGTGGCGATTTCGGTCTTGTCCATGAGGTGTTGCACCGGAAGGTCGCGCCGGGTGCTTCTTCAGGAGGGCCGGCGCTGCGCCAGGTTGGCGTTCATGGAGATGCTGATGCGTTCCTCATCGATGTCGCTGACCTTGACCCCGTGGCGCAGGTTGCCCGTGAAAATCAGCATCAATCCCTCCTGTGGCTCGATCTCCATGAACGGGCTGTTGAGATTCGTGCGTTTGAGATACCGGGGCACCAGCATGGTGTCGGACGTCGGCGCATGAGTGATCAGCTTGGAGGCCCCGGGCGGCGCCTTCAGGTAATAGATGCCGCTGAAAACATAATTGATGTGCGTGTGCCGTTCCTGCGACTGGCCCCGGCGGTAGGCATTCAGCCAGCACATGTCGATGGAGACGCCGTAGCTGTCCATGGGGTAGTCCATGGCGCGTCCGTAGCGCTCGGCGTTTTCGATGAAATGCGCATTCAGTCGGCGGAAGCCCGGCCGCTGGTGCAAAAGGAAGTTGTTGCTGATGGTGGTGTAGACGTCGCAGGACCACGACGCCGGGCGGCCGTTGGGCGTGTCGCCGCGGATCTCGTCCACCTCGCGGTTCAGCCGGGCGTTCAGATCCGCGTGGTCGCCGATCATCGTCATCTGAATGACGGTCGGAAATATCAGCTTGAAGTCGCGTTGATGCTGGGGCATGGACCGGCGCTCCGGTGATCGGGGTCAGGGTAATCGCGGTCGGAGACCCGTTTCGGATCAAGGTATCAAAATCCGACTCTGACCGTTCTTCCTCAGGGCCGCCCGCCCGCCACCCGGATATTGGCGCCGGCAACGAAAGAGGCTTTTTCCGAAAGCAGCCACAGCACCGCCTCGGCAATCTCCCCGGGATCGGCCACCCGGCCCATGGGGATGACGGCCACCCCCTGCTCGAGCGCGTCCGGCTCGGGCATGTCGGTGCGGGTCAGCCCCGGGCTCACCGCGTTGACCCGGATCCCCTCGCCGGCGACCTCCTGGGAAAGCCCGATGGTGAAGCTGTTCACGGCCCCCTTCGATACCGAGTATTGAACCCCGTTGCCCGGGTTGCCGATGTAAGCCGCGCCGGACGAGATGTTGACGATGGCGCCCCCATTACCGCCGTGGCGCGTCGACATGCGCCGCACCGCTTCCTGGGCGCAGGCTATCAGCCCGACCACGTTGACATCGAGGACCTGCTGCAGATCTTCCAGGGC
>DATIPL010000401.1:0-2084 GCA_035471965.1 Gammaproteobacteria bacterium | reverse complement strand
CAAACTCCCGACGGCCCGGAACGATCGGTTGCCGTGCGCACCTGCGAGGCGAAGCTTCCGGCGCCGATCACTCCGGTCATCAAATCGATCATCACCGAGAGGGCGTAGCCCTTGTGCCCGCCGGCGGGCGCCAGGGTGCCGCTCATGGCCACGTCGGCATCGGTGGTGGGGTTTCCTTGCGCGTCGAAAGCCCAACCCTCCGGAATGGGTCTCCCTTCGGCCTGGGCGCGGCGGATTTTACCCCGAGCCACCATGGTGGCCGCCATGTCCAGCACCACCGGTGATGCGTCACCGGGAACGGCCATCGCCAGCGGATTGGTGCCCACCACCGGCCGTTTTCCGCCCCACGCGGCCATGGACGGGCCGGCATTCGTGATCGCGATGGCGGCAAGTCCGCGCCCGGCAAGACGACGGGCGTAATAGCCCAGCATGCTGAGATGGTTTCCGTTTCGCACCGTCACCCAGGCGCAGCCGTGCCGGACGGCGCGCTCCGCCGCCAGATCGGCCGCATCGCAACCCGCTACGGCCCCGAATCCATTGCCGGCGTCGAGAAGCAGAAGCGCGCCGTGGTCCGCAAGCACCTCCGGCCGCGCGCCGGGATTGAGCAGTCCGGCACGTATTCGCGCCACATAGGCCGGCAGTCGCGTGAGGCCGTGGGTGACGACGCCTCTCATATCGGCGTCGACCAGCACGTCGGCGACGAGCCCGGCGATATCTTCTCCCACGCCGTTTTTTTCAAGCACGCGCATCGCCAGGCCCTTTGCGGCCTCAATTCTCATGCATTCAATCCTTCATAGCGGTACTGCGTGACGGACGATAAGATTCACGATATCGCGCATACTCCAGCATTCTGCCGGCAACTCCTGCAAGAGTTCCAGTGATGGCCCCCGATCAAATCGCCCCGTTGCCTCGACAACCCATAGAGGAACCCGCCGCCTGGCTGCCTGGAGAACTTGCCTCGGACAGTTCATGGATCCATCGCCTCGGCGAGAGCGAGCTCGAAGAACTCAGGAGCGCCACCGATCAGATTCGCGCGCGAGGTCTCAGCGCCTGCGGGTTCGAGCGCGAGGATTTCCCCCTGCCGTCGCTCTCCCGTCGAGTGGAACGCATCCTCCACGAGCTCGATCACGGCCGCGGATGCGTTCTGATCAAGGGTCTCGACGTCGACAAATACGACCTGGCGGGTCTGAAGACGCTGTATTGGGGACTCGGGGTGCATCTGGGCATACCCATCTCACAAAACGCCAATGGCGACCTCATCGGTCACGTCACCGACAGCGGCCGCGATTACGACCGCGAAAACGTACGCGGCTACACCACCAACGACGCAATTCGTCCCCACTGCGACAGCTCCGACGTCGTCGCCCTGCTGTGCGCCCACCACGCCAAATCCGGCGGCGAAAGCCTCATCGCCAGCTCAATTACTGTTTTCAACGAGATCCTCAGAACCCGGCCCGAATATCTGGACGACCTCGGAGAAGGCTTTCACTTCGACCTGCGGGGTGAGGGCGCATCCGGGGATCCCGAAGAGATCACGCGCCACAAGGTTCCCGTATTCTGCTATCACGACGGACGCCTCAGCGCGCGCTACAACCGCAAGACCATCGAGGACGGGCAGAGAAAGGCGGGCTCGCCGTTGACAGGCAGGACGCGGGAGGCGGTACGCTATGTCGGCGAGCTGGCTCTACGCGACGATATCCGCTTCGAGATGCAGTTCCAACGGGGCGATATTCAGGTCCTCAACAATCACGTGATCCTGCACGCGAGAAATGATTTTGAAGACTTTCCGCAGCCGGAACGCAAACGCAATCTCCTTAGGCTGTGGCTCAACCTGCGGGACGGCCGCAGGCTCCCACCGCGGTTCGCGGAGCGCCTCAATACCGGGCCCAGGGGCGGAGTCGCCGTCAAGGGCAGAGATTACTGAGCCCGTGCCGTGGTCCTTCGCGGCGCCCGCAGTAGATCAGCGCGCCCGTTAGGTGACCGCTTCAAGGAGCAAAGCTTCATGTTTTATGGAAATTTTCGCGACAGCCAGGACGTCGAGTTTCTCAAGAACGCCATCGAGCGATTCAAACGGATGTTCTCAG
>DATIPL010000400.1:0-2354 GCA_035471965.1 Gammaproteobacteria bacterium | reverse complement strand
CGACACCGTGGCCACCCACGAAATCCGGCTCGGCGACAACGACACCCTGGCGGGGCTGGTCGCGAACCTGGTGGAAGCGGAACTGCTGATTATCCTCACCGATCAGCAGGGCCTGTTCACCGCGGATCCGCGCAAGGACCCGTCGGCGGAGCTGGTGCCGGAAGGTCATGCGGGAGATCCGGCGCTGGAGGTCATGGCCGGGGGGGGCAGCAGTCTCGGCCGCGGCGGCATGCGCACCAAGCTGCGGGCTGCAGCGCTCGCCGCCCGTTCCGGCACCGCCACCCGCATCGCCTCCGGCCGCGAGCGCGAGGTGCTGATTCGACTGCATCACGGAGAAGCCGTGGGCACCCTGCTCAAACCCCGAAGTTCACCGCTGGCGGCGCGCAAGCAGTGGCTGGCCGGATCACCCCAGGTGGCCGGCACGCTCAAGCTGGATGCAGGCGCCTGCCGCGTGCTGCGTGATGCGGGCCGAAGCCTGCTGGCGGTGGGTGTCACCGGGGTGGAAGGGCGATTCTCGCGCGGCGAAATCGTCGCCTGCGTGGATCCGGACGGGCGCGAAATCGCCCGGGGCATGGTGAACTACGATGCCGAGGAAACGCGCACGATCATGGGCCAGCCCAGCGCCCGGATTGCCGAGCTTCTCGGTTACGTGGACGAGCCGGAGCTGATCCACCGGGACAACCTGGTGGTGACGGGCTGAGCTTCGCCCTCGGCGAACAAGCAAAAGCCCCCGTCGGGCGGGGGCTTCACGGAATCGAAGACCGGAGTGTCGGGCTCAGCTCATGGCTTTGATGCGCGCATTGAGGCGGCTCTTGTGCCGGGCGGCTTTGTTGTGCTTGATGATGCCTTTGCCGGCGACGCTGTCCAGGGCGGGAACCGCCGCCTTATAGGCCGACTCGGCGGCCGCCTTGTCTCCGGCCTCCACGGCCTTGATGACTTTCTTCACCTGGGTGCGCATGGCCGAGCGAATGCCGGCGTTGTGCTGCCGCCGTTTCTCCGCCTGTCGCGCGCGCTTCCGCGCCTGGATCGTGTTCGCCACTCAAACCTTCCTTACTCGAGGGATTGCCGCTCAAAAAGGCGCGTGATTATGACCGCTGGTGGATGCGAATTCAACGCGCGCCGTGCAACGACTTGCCGTTCTTTGGCCTGAATTGGGTCCCGATTGAATGCCGTTACGCCCCGCTTCGCGAACGGAAGGGCGCAATACTCGATACCGATCCTTGATCACAGGGCAGGGCGCAGGCTTGAGAAGTCAGTTGAAAAACAGGCTATAACTATCGTAATTACAGATAGTTAATTTTGTCAGTTAAAGTCATTTTGTAATCAGAAAAAAAGACACTCGAGCGCGGACTGACGCTGCCTTCCGGGTCGCTCAGCCGTTAAACTTCCGCCCGCGCCGCAGTATCGATCGTCGGATCCCGTATCAAACCGCAGCAGATGCATTGAGCCGAAGTCTGTTCAAGTCCACCGCCCGGGTCGGCGCCAACACCCTCCTGTCCAGAATCCTGGGCTTCGTGCGCGATATTGTCATCGCACGCATGTTCGGTGCCGGCGCCGGCGCGGATGCGTTTTTCGTCGCTTTCAGGATTCCGAACCTGTTGCGGCGTCTGTTCGCCGAAGGCGCCTTCTCCACCGCGTTCGTTCCGGTGCTCACGGAGTACAAGACGCAGAAAAGCCATCAGGAGGTGCAGCAACTGGTGGCCCACGTGGCGGGTCTGCTCGGCGGAATTCTTTTTCTGGTCACGGCCGCGGGCGTCGCCGCTGCGCCCGTCATCGTTCTGGTGTTCGCGCCGGGTTTTCTCGACAACCCGGACAAATTCGATCTCACCGTGCAGATGGTGCGGATCACCTTTCCCTACATTCTTTTCATTTCGCTCACTGCGTTTGCCGGCGGTATTCTCAACTCCTACGGACGCTTCGGCGTGCCGGCCTTCACTCCGGTGCTGCTTAATCTCAGCTTGATTGCCTCAGCGCTGTGGCTCGCGCCGCAGATGGCGGAGCCGGTCACGGCTTTGGCCTGGGGGGTGTTCGTAGCGGGAATCGTGCAGCTTGGTTTCCAGCTGCCCTTCATCAAGGGGCTGGGATTTCTGCTCAAGCCAAAGCTCAAGCGCGGACACGAGGGCGTGAGACGGATACTCCGCCTCATCATTCCCGCCACGGTGGGCGTCTCGGTGGCGCAGATCAATCTGCTGGTGGATACGCTGATCGCTTCCTTTCTGATAACCGGAAGCATTTCCTGGCTGTACTACTCTGACCGCATGGTGGAGTTTCCCCTGGGCGTATTCGGCATTGCGCTGGCCACGGTGATCCTGCCGAATCTGTCGAGACAGCACGCGGCGGACTCGCCCGAGGCT
>DATIPL010000399.1:0-2118 GCA_035471965.1 Gammaproteobacteria bacterium | reverse complement strand
CTTCAAACTGGCAGGAAAGTGGGTTGATAGATTCAGCATCGTTCATAAGGATGTCCCCAGCCTACACTGTGGCCAACCCATCATAGCTTGGAAGTGTCTACCGGACCGGGGTCCGTCCAGATTTGATCTTCCACACACTGTCAGATCAAGTTCAACGCTTACGTCGCTTTGCCCCCAGGAGTGGAACTAATTGGAGCTGATTTTTTGCTTATGCTTTGTTCTCAGTTTGGCCAGGAGCGGTCGTAGACGCCAGAGATCGACCATGCTACTTTTTTTGCATGAGACGTTGGTCCCGGAGCGCAGCATGCTTGAAAGACACTTCGTGTCAACATTGGTGCTTTCCCTCTGTGCGTTAGCACAGGCGGATAACAACGATTCTTACGCGCAGCTGCAACACTACCAGGGCAGCTATCGGTTTCCGGACGGTACCATCATCACCGGGGGACGAATGGACGAAGGTGGTCGGGTGATGCTGAGCTACCTCGACACCCGCGGAGTCACGCGCGGCGGTGTGTTCGCCGCAAACGGCGACGACTTCACGGGCCTCTACGGGACACAAGCGTCGATTGACTTTGAAGACAACGGCAATGTGATGATCTGGCGCGTACCCTCCGCGGAACCCTTACGCGCCGAGCGCATCATGAAACCGGAGACGCGGCCGGCAACGTTTGCGAACGGCGATATCCAGCTGGCCGGAACACTCTATCTGCCGCCACGTCGGAGCGGCAAGTTGCCGGCCGTGGTTCTCGCGCACGGATCCGGACCGACAACCCGCTATCTCGGGCCCTGGGTTACGTTCTTTATTGGCGAGGGACTGGCGGTACTCGCTTTCGACAAACGGGGTACCGGGGAATCAGACGGCGATTGGCGGCGCTCGACATACTTCGATCTGTCGTCAGATCTGCTTGCCGCAGCCGAATGGCTCTCCGAGCAGGCGCACATCGATGCCGCGAGAATCGGTCTCAAGACAAGCAGTCAATCGGGATGGTACGGTCCGCACGCGGTCGAGCAGTCGGCCGTGCTCTCGTTTCTCATTCAGCGCGCGGGACCGGCGGTGGACATCGGTGTCGGGACCGCGCATGAGCAAAAACGTGAATTCGAGGCCGCAGGGCTGCCGCAGAGCGCCATCGATGCCGCAGTTTCCTTCTGGCTCGCGCTGCACAAGATGGCCGGGCGCGGCGACAGCTTGGAAAGCGCCAACGGCTACCTGCACGAGGCTCGCAAAGAGGCTTGGTTCGAGCCGGCCTTCGGCGACTGGGAAGTCATCACTCCCGTCTGGTGGCGCCTGCACACAGTCAATATGAAGCTCGAGCCAGCGGCAACGACAGCTCGTCTCGATGAGCCGGTCCTGTGGTTTATTGCTGAAAATGACGAGAACGTACCGTACCGCGAGAGCATCGCGGCCCTGCAAACGGCTGCGGAAAGCAACCCTGATCTAACGGTGGTTACCGTGCACGATGCCGGGCACGCATTTGTTGTATCGGACGGCGCCGGCGGCTCACGCTATACGAACGAGTACTGGGGCAGGATGGGGACGTGGCTGGATAAGTACGTGATGAGTCGGTAAGCGAATGGAGGCCTTCATTATCGTGCGAACTGCCAGGGTCCACTTCGGGGCGAAAGTTTCAATCGGCGATTCTTTGAAAAAAATTCCGCTTTCCGGAGCACACGAGGCATTGGCTTTGATTTAATTTGACATTGCCTGTCAAATCGGATGTCGCAATTACATTTCATATCCACTATCCCTCTACCTAGTGTCCGAAATCGTGCGGTGCACCCGCCCGCTTCTCACTCATGCATTGGCTTTGATGGCGAGTACTTTTCTGACGAAAGCATTCCTTTGCTCAATTTGCTCGGGAGTGTACTTGCCGTTCCTGGGAGTCAGCCGCAAGTAATCTCGCAGAACTAAAGCCGCACGCTGCTTCTTGTAGGACCTCAGGTACGGAAGAATCTGCTCGATCAGCCCTAATGCCTGACGGTTCGACGTATAGAACGTGTAACTGGGGGTGTGGTGGTCCCGCGTGGTAGTCTTATTTGTGATCTTCCCAATTCCCGTTGCGGATTTCACAAATTCGAGCATGTTTCGCTCGGTACTGCTGATCCCGACACAGATTTGCC
>DATIPL010000398.1:0-8503 GCA_035471965.1 Gammaproteobacteria bacterium | reverse complement strand
AGGGTGGCGCGGATCTCGGAGAGGCTGGCCACCAGGTCCGTTTTCTCCTTCAGCGCGTCGTCCGCGGCGGCGCCCTCCCCGACTTCCTCCGCGAATACCGGCCGGAACCTCGCCTCGTCGCGGTCGACTTCCCGCTCCGCTTCGAAAGCGTCGTACTCATCGCAGGAAGAGTCGGTGTCCGGCGCCTCGTCAACGGCGGTCGCCTGCTCGAGCTCGGCATCGATGTCGAACTCGTCCAGCTCCTTGAGCGACCCGGCGTTTTGCGCCGCGCGGGAATCCTGGACCCGCTCGAGCAGCTCGATCTCGTCTTCGATCCCCGGGTCGGAGTCATCGGGCTTTTTCGAACGCGCGCCGCGCCGGGCGATGGTGACGCCCCAGACGTAGATCCCGCCGAGCAGCACGATCCCGCAGATGAGCAGCGTTATTCGAAGACTGTCCATTTACTCGGGGCTCCAGGATGCGGACGGAGCACGGGGACGGTCGGGCAAGAGGCTCAGACGGCAGCCAGTCTCACGGCTTCGTCGATATCCACGGCGACGAGCCGCGATACGCCCGGCTCGTTCATGGTCACGCCGATGAGCTGCTGCGACAGCTCCATGGTGATCTTGTTGTGCGTCACCAGCACGAACTGAATCTGCTCGGACATGTCCTTGACCAGCTCGCAAAAGCGCATCACGTTGGCGTCGTCCAGCGGCGCGTCCACCTCGTCCAGGAGACAGAACGGCGCCGGGTTCATCTCGAAGATCGCGAACACCAGCGCCACCGCGGTGAGCGCCTTCTCGCCGCCGGACAGGAGCTGAATGCTGGTGTTGCGTTTACCCGGCGGCCGCGCCATCACCGACACGCCGGTGCTCAGGAGATCGTCGCCGGTCAGCTGCAGGTACGCGCTGCCGCCGCCGAACAGCCGCGGGAACAGCTCGCCCAGTCCCGTGTTCACTTTCTCGTAAGTCTCCTTGAAGCGGGCGCGGGTCTCGCGGTCGATCCTCTGGATGGCCGCGTTGAGGGTGTTGATGGCTTCCTCGAGATCGGCGTACTGCTTGTCCAGATACTGCTTGCGCTCGAACTCCTGCTCGTACTCGTCGATGGCGGCGAGGTTGATGGGCCCCAGGCGGTTGATGCGGCGATCCATCGCCTCCAGCTTTTCCTGCCACGCGGACTCGCCGGCCTCGTCGCCGATGTCGTCGAGCAGCGCTTTGAGGTCCTGGCCGCTCTGGGCGACCTGCTCCTCCACGGTCCGCCGTCTCACCACCGACTCCTGGCTCTCGAGCTTGAGCTCGGAGAGCGCATCGCGCTCCGCCGTCACCCGCTCCTCGATCTGGTGGCGGGCGCGATCCAGATCGCGCACTTCGCTATCCAGCGTCTCCACCTTCGCCCGCGCGCTCTTGAGCGTCTGCTCCACTTCGCTGCGCGCGGCGAGCTCGGCGTCCAGACGCTGCCTCGCCTCCCGCGCCGGCTGATCCATATCGGCGAGCTGCGCGTCGAGCTCGTTCAGGCGCGACTCGATTCGTTTCACCTGCTCGCTGTTGCGGCCGCGGGCGTCTTCCAGGGACGCGGCCTGCGCTTTCAGCGACTCCACCTTGACGCCGATCTCGTAGGCGCGGTCGCGCGACGAATGCCACCGCTCGCGCACTTCTTCCAACCGCTTGCGGTGCGCTTCGCGCCGCGTCTGCCAGGCCTCGCGCTCACCGCTCATGCGCTGCACTTCCTGACTCGACTGCTTCAGCCGCGCCTCGGCGGTGCGCCTCACTTCCTTCTCCGCGGCGAGCCGGTTGCGGACCTCCAGCAGCTCGCTTGAGAGGGCGGCCGCCCGCGACTGGGCCTGCTCCAGTCGCGCACTCGCCGCGCCCAGCTCCGACTTCAGATCACCCTGCTGCCGGTGCGCATCCGCCAGGGTGTTCTGGCGCTCGGCGTACTCGGTTTCGGCCTCGTCCAGGGCCGACTCCGCCGCTTCGTGCTCGAGCTCCCGGTTGGCCACCTCGGTTTCCAGCTCGGCGAACACGTCGGCGAGACTCTCGATCTCCTGCTCCCGGGCCAGCACGCCGGCGTCGTCCGACGCGCCGGGGGCCACCCGGGCCCAGCCCGGTCCGATCCAGATGCCGGCGGGGGTCACCACGGACTCGCCCGCTTCCAGCCTGGGCCTGAGGGTGACCGCCTGGGGCAGGGAATCCACCGCGTAGACGCCGCGCATCAGATCCGCCGCAGCGGCGCTGCCGCTGACCCTGGCCGAAAGCAACGGCAGCCCCAGCCGGTTGCGGGCGCCGGTGCCGGAGTCACCGCCGCGGGACACCAGGCTCAGGTCGCCTTCGCCGAGATCTTCCAGCGCCTCGAGATGGGCATCCAGACCGCCGTCCACGCACACCGACTCGAGGCGGCTCCCGAGCACCACCTCCACCGCCCGCGCCCAGCCGGACTCGGCTTTGAGCACCTCGGCGAGGCGGGGCGCGTCGGTGAGCCCGCGGGCTTCGAGCCAGTCGCTGGCGCCGCCGGGGCCCTTGCCCAGGGCGTCCTGCTGCAGCGCCCTCAGCGAGGCCAGCCGGCCGCGCACGTCCTGGAGGCGATCGCGCGTTGCATGCAGCGATTCATCCGCCTGCTGCCGGCGCCGGCGCAGGGCCGCCAGCGCTTCCTTGCGCGCGTCCAGGTCCGATTCCACCTGCTGGATGCGCTCCGCGGAGCGGTTCAGGCGCGAGCGGATTTCCCTCACCTCCCGGTCCAGCGCGCCCGGATCCAGCGCCTTGCGCTCGCTCTCGATTCGAGCCTCCCGGTCTTTGAGCTCCTGGAGATTTTCCTCCAGGTGGGCGATCCGCGTTTCCTCGGCGTGCTTGGCGTGGGCCGGCTCCTGAGCCGCCTGGCTCAGCGCCTCGAACTCCGACTGCCAGGCGTGCATCGCCTCCTCGCTCTGGCGAAACTCCAGCCGCGCCCGCGCCGCCTCGGCCTGGACGCCGTCCAGCTCCGGCTCCAGCGCGTCGAGGGTCTGCCGGATCTCCTGAAGCTTCGCCTGCTCCGACTCGATGTGCGCTCTCGCCTCGTCCAGGCTCTGGACCTCGCGCTCGCGATTCTGGTCGAGCTGCTGCCGCTGCCTGCGCAGGTTCTGGATCGCCTCCTCGGTGCGGGCGATGGCGGCGCTGGCGTCGAGCACCTTGCGGTACACCTCGTTGAAGGCGTCGGTCGCCTCCGAATGGGCGTCGCGCCGGGTCTCCAGCCTGGACTCCGCCCGGCGCTGCTCGGCGATCACGGCTTCGAGCCTGATCTGCTGCTCACCCACTCTGGCCGCGTGCGCCCTGGCTTCCTCGTCGAGCGCCCGCCACTGGAGCGCGAGCAGCTCCGCTTTGAGCCGGCGCTCCTCCTGCTTCAGGACCTTGTACTTCTCCGCCATCGTCGCCTGGCGCTTCAGGTGGGTGATGCGCTTGCCCAGCTCCTCCCTGAGATCGCTCAGACGGTCCATGTTTTCCTGGGTGTGGCGCAGCCGGTTCTCGGTCTCGCGGCGTCTCTCCTTGTACTTCGAGATCCCGGCGGCTTCCTCGAGAAAATCCCTGAGCTCCTCGGGCTTGGCCTCGATCACCCGCGAGATCATCCCCTGCTCGATGATGGCGTAGCTTCGGGGACCCAGGCCCGTTCCGAAGAACAGGTCCATGACGTCGCGGCGCCGGCAGCGGGCGCCGTTGAGGAAGTAATGGGATTGCCCCTCCAGGCTCACCTGGCGCTTGACCGAGATCTCGGTGTAGCTGGCGAAACGCCCGCCCACGCGGCCGTCGCTGTTGTCGAACACCAGCTCCACGGTGGCCTGGCCGACGGGCTTTCTCGAGGTCGATCCGGTGAACACCACGTCCGCCATGGTGTCGCCGCGCAGGTGCTTGGCCGAGATCTCGCCCATCACCCAGCGCACCGCGTCGATGATGTTGGACTTGCCGCAGCCGTTGGGACCGACGACTCCGATGAGGTCACCGGGAAAACTGATAGAGGTGGGGTCGACGAAGGACTTGAAACCGGCCAGCCGGACCGTTCGCAGACGCATCAGCAGAAATCGAGCGTGCGGGTTTCGAGTTGCATCGGCCGATACTTTACACTAATCGCGAGAATGGAAACACCGAATCCACCAACAATGACAACCAAGGCAAGCAAAGATCTGGAGACGTTCGACAACGCGACGCCCGATCGCGATTACACCATTCGCATCGAGGTGCCGGAGTTCACCTGCCTGTGTCCCAAGACCGGGCAGCCGGATTTCGCCACCCTTCTGATCGAGTACGTGCCCGACAAGACCTGCGTCGAGCTCAAGTCACTGAAGCTGTACATCTGGTCCTTCCGCGACGAGGGCGCCTTCCACGAGGCGGTCACCAACCGCATCCTCGACGACCTGGTTGCGGCGGTGAAGCCCCGTTTCATGCGGGTCTCCGCCGAGTTCAACGTGCGCGGCGGCATCTACACGTCCGTCGTCGCCGAGCACAGGTCGCCGCGCTGGACCGCGCCGCCGACGATCACCCTGCCGCCCGGCTGATCCCATGGGAAACAACCCCGTCAACGGCGCGCTTTATTTCCTGCGCGGATTCGCTCTCATTCTGCGCCCGGGCATTCGTGCATACGTGGTGGTGCCGCTGCTCATCAACATCGCCGTGTTCAGCGCGCTGATTTACTTCGGCGCCGGTCAGCTTCAGTCGTTTCTCGACAGCATGCTTCCCGAGTGGCTCGACTGGCTGAAGTGGGTGCTGCTGCCGCTGTTTCTGATCGCCGGCCTGCTGATCGCGTTCTTCACCTTCAACATGGTCGCCAACCTGATCGCGGCTCCGTTCAATGGACTGCTGGCCGAAGCGGTGGAGCGCACGCTCACCGGTCAGGGTCCGCAGGAAGGAGGCCTGAAGAAAATGCTCGCCGACATCGGACGCACGTTCGCCTCGGAGCTCAGAAAGTTGGTGTACATCGGCATCCGCGCGGTGCCCATTCTGCTGCTGATGCTGGTGCCGGGAATCAACGTGGCGGCCTCGGTGCTGTGGATCCTGTTCAGCGCCTGGATGCTGGCGGTGGCCTACGCCGACTATCCCATGGGAAACCACGGCATCGGCTTTCCCGAGCAGCGGACCGTGCTCGCCCGCCGGCGCTGGCTCAGCGTCGGCTTCGGCGGCAGCGTCATGTTCGGCCTGACCGTCCCGCTGCTGAACTTTCTCGTCATTCCCAGCGCCGTCGCCGGAGCCACCGCCATGTGGGTGGATCAGCTCCGGGACGCCCGCTGAATATGAAACCGAATCCCGGCCGGCGCCTCTAAACATCCCGGGACCCCTGACCCGTCACGGATCAAGTCACGATGCGTTGCGCCTGCGGAACTGATTTGTTATATACGCGCGTCTGCTCTTCCCGGCGGGCGCGGCGCGGGGCGGAAAAACAGGCTTTCGAGCCTCCCGGTCCGGGGCCGGGGATAACGACGATTTGTTGAGTTTCAGCGCCGTCCAGCTACGCTTTAACGCGGCGGAAACGACGGCAGGATGATGGAGCGGTAAAACATGCCGAATACAGCCACCACGGCGGTACTCGATTTCAAGCCCTACAAGCCGAAGCGGGGCGAAGAGTACATGAACGACAAGCAGATCGAGCACTTCAGAAAAATACTGCTCGCGTGGAAACGCCAGTTGATGGAAGAGGTGGACCGCACGCTCCACCACATGCAGGACGAAGCCGCCAATTTTCCCGATCCCAACGATCGCGCCAGCCAGGAATCCGAGTTCACGCTGGAGCTCCGCACCCGCGACCGGGAACGCAAGCTGATCAAGAAGATCGACGAATCCCTCATTCATCTCGACAGCGGCGACTACGGTTTTTGCGAGACCTGCGGCATCGAAATCGGCATCCGCCGGCTCGAGGCGCGTCCAACCGCGACCCTTTGCATCGATTGCAAGGTGCTGGACGAAATCCGCGAAAAACAGATGGGTTGATCAACGACCGCGGTCACTGACGCCACTCCGACCCCTTCCCTCAGACGGCGCCGCGCACGAACGCCGGCGCATCCTGAAGCGGCGAATCGCGCCGCAGCCGCCGTGCGATGAGCGCCAACGCCTCCTCTGATGTCTCCCGCTATCGCGGGCGCTTCGCCCCTTCGCCCACCGGCCCGCTGCACTTCGGATCGCTGGTGGCGGCCGCGGGCAGCTATCTGCAGGCGCGAAGCTCAAGCGGCGACTGGCTGGTGCGCATGGAGGATCTGGACACCCCCAGGAACGCGCCCGGTGCCGCCGACGGGATCCTTCGGGACCTCGAGCGGTTCGCACTGCGGTGGGACGAAGCGGTCGTGTATCAGAGCCATCGGCTGGACGTCTACGCCGACGCGCTCGATCGGCTGCGGCGTGAAGCGCTGGTGTACGACTGCGGCTGCAGCAGGCGCGATCTGGAGGACGGCGTTTATCCGGGGACCTGCAGAGCCGGTGTAGCGGAGGGACGCCGGGCCCGAAGCGTGCGCGTGTTGACCTGCGACCAGCCGGTGTCGCTGGAAGATCGGGTGCAGGGAAACCTCGCGCAGAATCTGCAATCCACCTGCGGCGACTTCGTGCTGCATCGCGCTGACGGAATCTTCGCTTATCACCTGGCGGTGACCGTCGACGACGCGCTGCAGTGCATGAGCGAGATCGTCCGCGGAGCCGATCTGCTGGACTCGACCCCGCGTCAGATTCATCTTCAGCGCTGCCTGCGCCTGCCGACACCCGCTTACGCGCACCTGCCGGTGGCGGTCAACGGCGACGGCCAGAAGCTCAGCAAGCAGACATTCGCCCGTCCGGTAAGAGAACGTGACCCGGGCGAGGTGCTGTTCGAGGTGCTCGAGTTTCTCGGCCAGAGTCCGGCGCCGGTACTGCGCGGCGCCGCGCCGGACGAGGTCCTCGCCTGGGGCGTGGCGCACTGGCGCCTCGACGCCGTGCCGCGGCGGGGCACGATCCGGTATCGGCAGGGGGCGTCCGGCTGAGGCCTTCACGAACGGGGTTCTCCGCTAAAAAGAGATAAACTTGGCCCCATCATCCGGGTGCCGCATCCGTGGCCGACTCGACCTGGATGAGCCATGCGCCGGAGACGACAGAGCGGATAACCACCGTGTTTTCTTCAAGCCTGAAGCGACTCATCGCCGTTCTCTGCCTCATCGCGCTTGCCGCGGGCGCGGCGGTGCAGGCGGTGGAGAAGGTCAGCGTCAACGGACTGTTCAAGGACAAGGCGATCCTCGTCATCGACGGCAAGCAGCGTCTTCTACGAAGCGGGGAAACCAGCCCCGAGGGCGTCAAGCTGATTCGGGCCGACAGCAGGGAAGCCGTGATCGAGATCGACGGCGTCGAGAGCACCCGCGGCCTCGGCACGCATATCGGCAGCAGCTTTGCCGAGCCGGAAAGCCGCGCGGTGCAGATCTATCCCGTGCGCGGCAACATGTACGCCATCGTCGGCAGCATCAACGGCTATCCGGTCAACTTCATCATCGACACCGGCGCGACATTCGTCTCCATGAACGAGCGCCACGCGCGCCGGCTCGGCATCGACTTCGCGGTGGAAGGCCGCCCGGCCATGTCGCAGACGGCCTCCGGGGTGGTCAAGGTCTACCTGGTGAAGCTGAAACGGGTGAAGGTCGGCGAGATCGAGCTCACCGACGTGGAGGGCTCGGTGCACGAAGGCAATTTCCCCACCGAGGTTTTGCTCGGCATGTCCTTTCTGGGACGTCTGGACATCAAGCGCGAGGGCGGGGTGATGGAGCTGCGGAAGATTTATTGAACGGTGCAATACGCTTCGCTATTGCACCCTACGGCGTGCTCAAACATCAACGCCCCTATCAGCCTCAAAACACATCGAATGCTTGACCGGCAAGACGGTATCTACATTTCATTTGTAAATGAAAACGGCTGAATAAAAACGGCCCGCGGATGCGGGCCGTTTTCCCTTCAAGCGATTATAGATATTGAACGGCGCAATACGCTTCGCTATTGCGCCCTACGAAGCTCGGGCAGCTTCATCTGTATCAGGGCGAAGCCGCCGAACAGCACGCCCGCGTAGAACAGATCGCCGGCGACGGTGTAATGGAAGAACGGAATCGCGGCGACGTAGCAGGCCGCCAGGCCGCTCATGGTCAGCGGGTACATGCCCGAGGTGAGCCAGACGCCGAAGTTGGTGATGACGAAAAAGATCACCGAGCTGGCCAGCGCGCCGCCGGCGACGGTCAGCGGGCCGATCCGGCCGCGAAGCTGCATGCCGATGGCGACGGCGATGCACATGCAGACGTAGACCAGCACCAGGCCGTCGTGTAATCCGATCACGATGTCGCTCAGCGCCATGGCGACGAGCGGTATCAGGAAGGCGAGCTTCCTGTTGTCGAGATGCGCGCCTGCAAACAGCGCCATGGCCGCAACCGGCGCGAAGTTCGGCGGATGCGGAAGAATCCGCAGCAGCGCGGCCGCCAGCACCAGGGCCGCGATCAGCCAGTACTTCTTGCTCAACATGTCTCACCCCTGTCGGTTCGAGTGTGATGTCGCGACCGGTCCGGTCCGCGGCGGGC
>DATIPL010000397.1:0-1506 GCA_035471965.1 Gammaproteobacteria bacterium | reverse complement strand
CGGTTTTCGAAGCCAATAAGACCGCCTATCTGGTCATGCGTTATGAACAGGGCGTAACCCTGAAGCAGCTTTTGAATGAAACACCGGAGCTCGACGAGGAGGATCTCAAGACCCTGCTTCGGAGTCTGCTGGACGGGCTCGAGCTGATGCACGAATCCGGCGTGATTCACCGAGACATCAAGCCCGAGAATATTTTCCTCCGCAGCGATGGCACGCCCGTGCTGCTGGATTTCGGTTCCGCACGACACGCCATCGGAGAGAAAACCACGGATCTCACCACGGTGGTTTCCGCCGGTTACGCGCCCATCGAGCAGTATGCCAGCGACGAGGGCAAGCAGGGCCCATGGACGGACGTTTACGGACTCGGTGCCACCGTTTACCGAACGATTATGGGCAACCCGCCGCCGGACGCCCTTGTACGGAGCAATGGGCTGATCAATCTGTCCCAGGACGTCATTCCATTGCTCACCGAAGAGAAGTTGGACCAGTATTCGTACCGCTTTCTCAAGGCCATCGACCATGCGCTGGCGCTCAAGGCCAAGGACCGGCCGCAAAGCGCTGCGGCCTGGCGGGAGGAACTCAGGCTCGAAGATGCAGAGGATGCGGCAACCGAGGAGAACAAATCGTTCGTCGCTTCATCCGGGGTGATGAATGTGGAACTCGACAAAATCGATACCGGCCAGTGGCAGGTCGAAGAGGTCGAGAAGAAAAAAGACACCTCGGAAAAGCCACGCGCCAGCATCGAAGACGAAATTGGACACGTGGTCGGAGAGCTTCGCCAGCGATACTATCTTCGCGCTTTCAAAGCGCTGCCCGCGAGGAGGCTGAGATTGTCGTGGAACTGGGCCGCCGGATTCTTGACCTGGCCCTGGCTCATGTACCGGAAAATGTATCTGTGGGCGCTGGTCATCTATCCGCCCGTCGCCGTGGCGCTGATTCTGCTCATCGATTACTTCCTGCCCTACTTCGCGGGCCCCGGAGCAAGAACGCCGCCGGCGGCTCTGGGCGGTTATTTCGTGATCACTACGGCTCTGGGAGCCGCATTCGGAAACGCGATTTACCGCCGGCACGTGATCAACAAGATTCGAAAGGCAAGAGACCTCGATTTGAGCGACAAGGAGCGGGGGGAACACCTGCGACTGAAGGGCGGCGTGACTTTCCTCTTTCCGGCAATCGCGCTGGCGGCGCTGGCCGCGGGTTTTGCCGGACTTGCGGTTCTGGTCAGAGGGGCTTAACGGCAGGACCCGGGCCGTGCAAAAATTGCGGCGAACTCCATCGAGGTTTCCGGCGCCGCACGAGCAACTGAGGCAGCATCGACGGTGGCGGAAAAGCTTTTCGTCTACGGTACCCTGATGTTTCCCGAGATCCGCTCGGCCTTGGTCGGCAGGAAGTTCCAGACGTCTCCCGCCGTGCTCGATGGTTATCGTCGTTTCGCCATCTTTCTCGCGGGCCGGGCCCCGGTGCCGGGTATCGTTGCAGACCAAAAGGCCAGCGTCAGCGGGCTCC
>DATIPL010000396.1:0-1709 GCA_035471965.1 Gammaproteobacteria bacterium | reverse complement strand
GATCGCAAGCGCCCGCTCGCCATCGAGTTTTCGTTCGTAAATCCACTCGGGGCTGGAGAATCGCTCCTCGGTCAAGGTCGCGAGCATGGGCCGCATCCACCTGGGCCGCCCCGCCTTTTTGAGAAGGCGGCGCTCGGCCTTGTCGAGCTTGTCCAGCCAGCCCGTCACGCGCCCTCTTCAGCGCCGGAGTCGCTTTCCCGGATGTCCTCCACCGTTGCGCCGCTCAACACCGACTCGGGTTCCGTGGAGACCGGATTGCGGCGGGCATCGGCATGCTCGTCGTCCATCTTGATCAGCAGCCAGTCATCGTCTTTGGCCTTGCCCATGCGCTGAAGGGCATAGCCGCCGGAGATCTTCTTCCCGTGGAGAGACACCAGCGCGTGTCCGTCTTCAAGCGCCTTGCCAATGGGGACTGTCTTGCCGTCCTTCTCCGTGATGTTGTCGTAATTTCCCGTGTCCCAGACGATGACCGCCCCGCCGCCATATTCGCCCTCGGGAATGGTGCCCTCGAACTCGGCATAGGCGAGAGGATGGTCTTCAGTAGGGACCGCCAGGCGCTTTTCGCGAGGATCCGTTGAGGGCCCTTTGGGCACCGCCCAGGACTTGAGGGCGCCGTCCACCTCGATGCGGAAATCGTAATGCAATGTCGATGCGTCGTGCTTCTGGATCACGAAGATCGGGCGCGCGCCGCTCTTCCCCTTTTTGCCCCGGGGTTCGGGGGTGCGGGAGAAGTCGCGTATCTTCTCATATTCGCTCATTTCAACCCAATACGGCGATGGCGAGATGTGGCTGCTGCCAACGCTCCAGCCTTTTTGATTATAGCTAAACGGAAACAGAGACGCCCGGTTCCCTGCCCCATTTCCGGCCCCCTGCCCTCCTGTGTTAGGTTCGTTTCGTAGGGAACGAGACTAACGGCAAGGGGGGTTGCGGGTATGGCGGAACCGTCACCGAAAGATATCAGTGATGCTGTAACCAACATCATAAGTGGCTTTTCAGTAATTAGTGCAGTGGCCGCGGGTTGGTATACCCTTTATCAACGTGCCGTCGTGCGCCGTGAGCGCACCTCGAACCTGTTCGAAGAGTTCTACAGCCCGGAAAATTACCACGCGACGATCGCCCCGGTCTTCATCCTCAAGGTGCGATGGCAAGCGCTTGAGGGGGACGCCAAGACCGCTTACGCGGATGCCATCTGCAAGGGCTGGCCCAAGCAGGAGCTCAGCCGCGATGAGGCCCGCGAGATTATTTCCAGTTACGACCACAAATTTGAGTCCTATGCCAATGTGAACGATGCCGGGGTGTTCGAAAAAATGCACTTCCGGAAGGAGCGCAGCACGGAGGTGATCACCGAGCATGCGGCGTTGACGGCCTTTCTCTATTTCTGGGTCAAGCTGGAGAGGATGCGCAAAGAGGGGCTCCTGTCGGAGAATCTGGTCAAGCAGCTGTTCAAAGGCCCGTATGATATTTACCGCCCCTTCATTAGGGATTTCCGCGAGGCTGTCGCGAATTGCGTGGGGAACTACGAGCCGGACTGGTTCTCTGCGACTCAGAACCTCGAATCCTTTTTTGACGGGAAAGAGCCCAAGTCCGGCCTCCTGCGGTTCATTCCCTTTCTGGGTCGTTAAAGACGGGGCCGGCTCATTTCACTGACCACCTTCGCCCAACTCCTCGGCGGCGCCGGCTTCCTGGTCCTCGTCCTGGCGACCCAGGTC
>DATIPL010000395.1:0-1867 GCA_035471965.1 Gammaproteobacteria bacterium | reverse complement strand
CTCGGCAACGAGAATCGTACTCATGCTGGAGCTCCTTGTATCGCCGGCGTCGTCGGTGCTCGCACGGATGTCAGTGCTTCGGCGAGATCGAGCAGAAGGGTCGGTGTCGCCATCCCGTGTTGCCGGATGAACTCGTCCGTTGGAGCGGCATCCGCGTCTATCTGATCGCGATCGTCACACGGCGGCACGACACCTACGACGCGAACCGCTCCCCGGTCAGGCAATTGGCGGGCGCGGCTGACCACATGGAGCGCGTCGGCCGTGAAGCCGGCGAGATCGACAAAGAGCGTCCCTCCGCGCTCGGATGAAAGCAATGCGATGGCGTCATCCTTCGAGGTGACGGTTCGGACGTCGCCCTGGTCGGGACGGGTAAGGACGCGCTGAAGGTCTCGGGCTACGGTCTCGGATCTCGTCCAGACAACTACGCCTCGGCCCGCAGGGCACCATCGATCCGCGCGGGCGCGGGTGGTCTCTTCGCTTGCGATCATGTAATCGTCCAGATGGATGACGTAGCCGAGCTGGTGGTCCTCGGTCCAGGCGCTGAGCCACGTCCAGGGGATCGGCGGCGCGACCGAAATGACAGACCGCAGAAAGGCGGCGACCTCTGTGGCACGGATATCGATGATCACGCCATCCGGCCGTTCTTCGCAAACGAGGGAACGAAAAGCGTCCCATGCGGGGGTGTGGTGCACATTGATCCCGTGCATTGCCAGGTGTGTGGCGGTCAGATCGACCATGCCTGTGTCCTCCGAGCACAGCAGGATCAGCCTGCTCTGCTCGTCGGATGGCCGGGTGCTCTCGTGTGCGACATCCAACTTGCATTGCCGCGATTGCCAGGGCAGGAGGACCTCGAATGTGGAACCGGAACCGAGCTGACTCTGCGCGGTGACGGTTCCCCCCATCAGGCGGCAGAGCTTCCGGCAGATGGGCAGGCCGAGCCCGGTGCCGCCGGCCCGCCGACTAGTGGATGAGTCCACCTGCCGGAAGGGATCGAAGACACACTCGAGGTGCTCCGGGGCGATCCCGATTCCCGTGTCGGACACGGTGATCCGCACCCCCTCGTCATCGCCCGATACCTCGAGCCGGATGGTACCGGCATCGGTGAACTTGGCCGCGTTGCTCAACAGGTTGGTGACGATCTGTTGCAGGCGGACCTCGTCGCCCTCCCATACAAGCTCATCCTGGGGCACTTCCACCTCGAGCCGGACCGGCTTGTCGTTGAGCAGAGGCCGAACGAGGTCGATGCATTCGCGTCCCACCGCGGTGACGTCGACGGGAGCAAGGGAAAGCGTCATGTGGTCGGCTTCGATCTTGGAAAGATCCAGGATGTCGTTGATCAGCGCCAGCAGTTGCCGGCCGTTGCGGCCGATTCTCTCGAGGCGTTTCGCCTGCCCTGCGCCCGGAGGTTCCTTTTCGTCGAGCATCATCAGATCCGAGAACCCGATGATGGAATTCAGCGGCGTTCTCAGTTCGTGCGACATTTTGGCGAGAAACTCGCTTTTGACCTTGTTGGCACGTTCAAGCGCATGGGTCTTGTGGGTGAGCTCGATGCGCTGCTCGAGCATTTGCTGGCAGCCCTCAGCGAGTCTGTCGTTCACGAAGGAAAGCTGCCGGTTCTGAGCGTCGAGCGCCTGCTGCACGGCCAGAAGGGAGTGCTCCGCCGCGCGGAGGCGGAGCATCACGCGCACGCGGGCCAGCAGCTCCGCCTGGTCGAACGGCTTGGTGATGTAGTCGAACCCACCCGCATCCAGGCCTTCGATCACACTCGCCGTGGAGGTGCGCTCTGCGGTCACGAAGATCACTGGCACATTCCGGGTCTGGGGATCGCTGCGCAACTGTCGGCACAGCTCGAACCCATCCACCTCCG
>DATIPL010000394.1:0-3267 GCA_035471965.1 Gammaproteobacteria bacterium | reverse complement strand
GTCTTGGAAGACGTCACTCGGCATCTGGCCAACATCGGGCTGGACCTGTTCAGATTCAACCGCTACCGTCCGCGCGCTACCCGATTCAGCGACGCGTCCATCGGCATCATCATCGGGGGATACGAAGACGATTTGTCTCTCGAGGCGGCTCTCGACAGATACTGCGAGCGTGTCGGAACAACGCCGCCGGCGGTGGAGGAGAAGGAAATTCCGGTCTCCGTCAGCGTGGGCGCGGTGGTTATCGGTTCCCGTTCGGTGGACGTTTACGGCCTGGTCGAGCTCGCGGAAGGAGCGGTAAGCAGGGCTGCAGCCCGGGAGGGCAATACCTTCGAAATGGTCCGCCCGGGCGTCGAAGTCGAAACGGTGGCCGAGAAACGGCCGCATGTCGGCAGCTTCGATGTGCAGGGAGCGGTGGAGGATAACCGAATTCAGGTGATGTTCGGGGCCATATCCCCGGTGTCGGACCGCGGCGTGGCCGTGAATTTGAATGACCTTTTCGAGATCGATCCGCACTTTGTATCTCCCACGGGAGAACTTGTTCCGGTCAAGAGCGTCTTCGATTCAAACTCCGATGAGACTCTGGCGAAAGCAATCGATCGCTGGAGCATCCATCAGGGTATCCGGCGGCTTTTTTGGAACAAGCATTCTCACAACCACGCGCCCGCCTTTTTGCTCCATATCAGCGAGGCGTCCGCCCGCGATGCCGAACTCTGCCCGTGGCTTGACGAGCTGGTTGCCGAGTTCGGCAGGAACCTCCGGCTGAAAAGAATATTGTTGTCGATTTCTTCGGACATCCTGATGCGGTACACAAAAGAAGTGGTGCCCGTTTGCCGAAGCCTGAGTAACAGGCACGGAATTCGATTCGTGCTCAAGGACGTAGAAGATCCCGCCATGTGCAAAGTGTGCCTCGCGCAGTTCGGCTTCGAATTGATCGTCCTGTCTGATGACTGCACCGCCTCGCTCATTGGTAAAGAAAAATCCTCAATGGATAGCCGCAGGCTGCTGGAGTTCGCCTACAGAAAGAACGTCCTGACCGTTGCTCGCGGCATATCCGATGCCCACGCGTTGCACAACGTGATTTCAGCCGGAATCGACTTCGTTCACGGCGAATTCATAGCCCCGGAGCAGGAAGAAGTGGAGTCGGCCACCGGCATTGAAACGGTGTTGCTGGACGACACGGCGGATTGGCGCCTCTAAGAGTGACGCTTCGCGGGCAACGACGCCTGATGTGAAGCGGGTAGACGGTATCAAGGGCAAACGGGAGGGGAAATCGTCACGATAAACTTTACCCCGCCCCATCTACTCCCCGCCAGCCACGATTTCCCCGTCCAAGGCATACATAGCTTCGCATCTTCTTCCGGTTCCAGCCCCGATGACGTTTTCGCAGGTGGCCCAGATCGGCCGCCAGCCCGCGTGGCGCGGGAGCTCTCGAATCTGCCTGAAGCCGGGCGCCAGCCTGCGTATAATTGCCGGCTTCCACTGTCTGCGGGACTCCGCTGGCGAGACGTCATTTGTTACCGTCTTGAGAGGAAGCCGAATTCACATGAGCTACCAGGTTCTGGCGCGCAAATGGCGGCCGAAAAACTTCGCCGAGATGGTGGGCCAGGACCACGTGGTGCGCGCGCTGAAGAATGCCCTGGACGCGGACCGGATGCATCACGCTTTTCTCTTCACCGGCACCCGGGGCGTGGGCAAGACAACCCTGGCCCGAATCCTTGCAAAGTGCCTGAACTGCGAAAAGGGCGTGACATCGACGCCTTGCGGAATCTGTTCGAGTTGCACCGAAATCGACGAAGGCCGCTTCGTGGATCTGCTTGAAGTGGATGCCGCCTCGCGCTCCAAGGTGGACGAGACCCGGGAGCTGATGGACAACGTGCAGTTCTCGCCGACGCGCGGGCGATACAAGGTGTATCTCATCGACGAGGTGCACATGTTCTCGGAGAAGAGCTTCAATGCGCTGCTCAAGACCCTCGAAGAGCCACCGCCTCACGTCAAGTTTCTGCTCGCGACCACGGACCCGCAAAAGCTGCCCATCACCGTGCTCTCGCGCTGCCTTCAGTTCAATCTGAAGCGTCTGCCGCCAGAGCAGATCTCGGAGCACCTCGAAAAAATCCTTCAAGACGAGGGTGTCGAGGCGGAGCCGGACGCCGTTCGCCTGATCGCGGCCGCGGCAGACGGCAGTATGCGTGACGCGCTCAGCCTGCTGGACCAGGCCATCGCCTTCGGAGGCGGCAAGCTCACCGCATCCGAAGTCCGCGCGATGCTCGGGGCGTTCGACTCGGGGCAGGTTGAAATTCTGCTGAATGCGCTGGCCGAGGGCGATGCCGGGGCGGTGATGGCGGCTGTGGAGACGCTCGCCAGCGAGGTGACCGACTTCGGCGAAGCTTTGAGCGCGGTGCTGTCTCTGCTGCAGAAAACTGCGCTGGTGCAGGCCGTCCCCGACGCCCTCGAGGGCCGGTCCGGTTACGAAGCGGTGAAGGAGCTGGCGGGTCGGCTGCCGGCGGAGGAGGTTCAGCTTTTTTACCAGATCGGATTGATCGGACGGCGGGATCTGCCCCTGGCGCCGGATCCCCGCAGTGGTTTCGAAATGGCGTTGCTGAGAATGCTGGCGTTTCGGCCTGCAGGCGCCGGAGCAGGCGGGGCCGCCCCCGAATCCCCGCTTGAGAAATCAGGCCCGGAAGGCCGGGCCGGCACCGGTCCGGTGCGGAGGCGGTCAGCGACGGTCAAAGGCAGGTCGCAAGGATCGCGGGATCCGGCCTCCGTCTCCGCCGCCGAGTGGCCGGCTCTGGTGGAATCGCTGAAATTGAACGGACTCGCGCGGGAGCTCGCCTCGAACTGCGCGCTTCGCCAGGCGACGGCGGAGCGGGTGTGCCTGGCGCTTGCTCCCGAGCACGCGCAGCTACTGAGGCCGGGGGTCCAGAACAAGCTGGAGTCTGCGCTGCAGGCGTTGCTTCGGGGCAGGCCGGCGGTCGTTGTGGAGGTTGACACTCCGACTGAAGATACGCCCGCTGCCGCGCGCAAGCGTGCTGAGGAAAACCGGCGCGCCAGGGCGGTGGAAGCGATACAGGGTGATGCCTTCGTGCAGGATCTGTGCAGGACCTTCGGCGCCGAGGTGGATCCCGAATTGGTGCAACCGATGCCGGGGTCCAAAAGAGCCGATTCCGGAAACTGATTCCTTTGAAGTGAATCGAAGCAACTGAATGCGGGTCGTGCTCCCCGCAAAGGGGGTACGATGGGAGCTCATTTTGAAACGGCCTCGATGCCGAT
>DATIPL010000393.1:0-3811 GCA_035471965.1 Gammaproteobacteria bacterium | reverse complement strand
CCACCGGCGCAATCACCCTGAATGGCGAAAGTGATCCGGCGTTGTTTGGAACTTCCGGAGAGACGATACAGCTCAACCCAAAGCAGGTGTAAGCCGTGGTGTAGGCGCTCGGCACGTTTACGCCGAAGCGCGACATGGGCGAGGTGCCGTCGTAATCGACCGAGATCCCTCGATCATCGATGGTGAGCCGCGCCATCAATTCAATCGGGTGATCGTAGCCGTCAATGGTCATGGTGTTACGGTATACGCCCTTCGGTAGCCTGCGAATCTCGGCCATGACGGCATCTTTGGAGTTCGTGCAGATGTGCTCGGCCAGCTCGTTCAGATGATCGAGCTCGAACTCATCCATCATCTCCACAAGCCGCGCGCAACCGATATCGTTGCACGCCGCGAGTGAGTAAACGTCACCTTCGGATTCGATGGGCTGGCGCGTGTTTGCCCGCACCATCGCCATCAGCGTCTGATCCAGCCTGCCCCTATCGGCGAGCTTCAGCATCGGAATGTATATTCCTTCCATATGCACGTCGGTTCCATCCGGTCCGGTACCGATACCGCCGATATCGGTGAGATGCGAAGTGCAGGAAAAAAGCGCTACCAGCCTGCCGCGGCGAAAGCACGGCGTGGCGAGCACGAAATCATTCAGGTGACCGGTGCCCATCCAGGGATCATTGGTGATGTAAATATCGCCTTCGTTCATCTTTTCCACGGGAAAGTGCCGCAGAAAATGTTTCACCGATTCCGCCATCGAGTTGACGTGCCCCGGTGTGCCGGTCACCGCCTGCGCAAGCATTCTGCCTTCGGAATCGAACACGCCGGCCGATAAATCGCCGCATTCGCGCACGATTGGACTGAAGGCGGTGCGCATAAGGGTCTGGGCCTGCTCCTCGACCACAGCGATGAGACGGTTCCACATGATCTGCATGCGGATGGTTTTCAACGCGTGAAAGTCACTCACGTCGCGTCCTCCTGATTGCGCTCAATGAGAATGTGTCCGTTGGCGCCGATACGGGCGCCGAATCGCCGGCCGATAAAGGTCGAGGTCTCATCCTCGGCAATGATTGCAGGCCCGTCCAGGGACGCCCCGGGACCAAGATCCGATCGCCAGTAGAGCGGCACGCTGATCGGCTGCGAGCTTTCCGGATCGATCAAATCACGCATCCCGACCGGTTCCGGAGCAGGACAGGCGGGCGGCTCGGGCGCCTTCAACGGACGATCATGGGCGGTAGATATCGTGACCGACCAGGTGAGCACTTCGATCTCCGCGTCCGGAATGATTCGACGGTAGTGGGCCTGATATTGCCGATTGTATGCCGACTGCAGTGTCTCGTGGTCACCGGCGTCGAGCTCTCGTAACGGCAGAGTAACGAAGATCTCATGCCCCTGACCCAGGTAGCGCATGTAAGCGCCACGGGTTTCCACAATCTCGGCCTCAGGCGCGCCCGATTGAACCACGCCGAGCGCCTCGGCGCGCATGGCGGAAATCAGCTGATTCGCCGCCGCCGGCTCGAAGTCCCGGAGCCGCATGTTGCGGCTGCGCACGACTTCGTAGGCCACCGGCGCGCGGAGAAAGCCGACCGCGGAACCCACACCGGCATTGGCCGGGACGACGATACGATCTACCGCGAGCTTCTCGGCCAGTCTGCCCACGTGCAGCGGCGCGGCGCCGCCGAATGCCACCAGGGCGTGCCCGGCCGCCTCTTCGCCCTGCTCTACCGCGTGCACCCGCGCGGCGTTGGCCATTGTCTCGTCGACCATCTCGGTGATGCCGTATGCGGCCATCAGTGGATCGAGCCCCAGAGGGTTGCCGATGTCGCGGGCGATGGCCTCGCTCGCGCGTTCCGGCGCCAGCGCCACTTTGCCGCCGGCGAAATGGGAAGGCTCGATACGTCCGAGAAGAATGTCGGCGTCGGTGACGGTGGGATGATCGCCGCCGCGGTTGTAGGCCGCGGGTCCCGGCTCCGCGCCGGCGCTGTCCGGCCCGACCGCGATGCGGCTCATGGCGTCGACGCGGGCGATGGACCCGCCGCCGGCGCCGATCTCCACCATTTCAATTACCGGGATTCTGAGCGGAAGCCCGCTGCCTTTGGTGAAACGGGCCGCGCGGTCGACTTCGAACTCCCGTGCGCTCTTCGGCCGGTAGTTCTCGATCAGGCAGATCTTGGCCGTGGTGCCGCCCATGTCGAAGGAAATCACTTTATCCAGCCCCATCTCGGCGGCAATGTGGCTGGCGAGAATGGCGCCGCCCGCGGGGCCCGACTCCACCAGGCGGATGGGAAAGCGCATTGCCGTCTCCAGCGTCGTGAGCCCTCCGCCCGAGGTCATCAGCAGCAGCGGGCAGTACAACCCCAACGAATCGAGTCGCCCTTTGAGCCGCCCGAGATAGCTCTCCATCAGCGGTCGCACGTAAGCGTTGGCCACCGCGGTGGAAAATCGCTCGTACTCGCGCACCTCCGGACAGGCCTCGCTGGACAGCGTCACAGAAAGACCCGGCATCGCCTGTTGAAGCAGATCGCGCACTCTTGTCTCATGAGCCGGGTTGGCGTACGAGTGCAGGAAACCCACCGCAACGCTCTCTATCCCGAGTCGCACGAGCTCCGGCACCAGCGCCGCGACTTTGGTCTCGTCTATCGGTTCGAGCACCCGGCCGTTGACGTCGACGCGTTCGGGCACCGTCAGCCGGCGATCCCGCGGCACCAGCGGCCGCGGTTTTTCGATCATGATGTCGTACTGGTTGAAGCGGCTTTCGTAGCCGATCTCCAGCACGTCGCGAAAACCTTCCGTGGTGATCAGCGCCGTGCGCGCGCCTTTACGCTCGAGTATGGCGTTGGTGGCGAGCGTGGTGCCGTGAATGATCAGGCCCACTGCGGAAGGATTGACCGGCGATCGATCCAGCACGTCGCGAAGGCCGGCAATCACGCCGTCATCGGGCGCCTCCGAAGTGGTCAACACCTTGACGGTGATGCGCGAATCATCGTGTTCGAGGACGACATCGGTAAAGGTTCCGCCAATGTCGACAGCGATACGCGCTTGGGCACGGCGGGCGGTCAAAGCATTCTCCAGCGACAGACCGGCGCCCGGCTAGCCCCTGAGCTGCACCTTTCCGGGCAGCCAGGTGGCCACCCCGGGAAACACGGCGATCATGAGGGTGAAAAGAATCATGATGATGAAAAACGGAAGCGCGGCTTTGGCGATGGCTCCGATGCGTTCGCCGGTCAATGACTGAATCACGAACAGGTTGAACCCCACGGGCGGCGTAATCTGAGCCATCTCGACCACCAGCACAAGAAACACGCCGAACCAGATTTTGTCATAGCCGGCTGCGACAATGAGCGGCAGCGTAATCGGCAAGGTCATGACGATGGCGGACATACCTTCCAGCACGCAGCCAAGCAGCATGTAGAACACCAGCAGCAGAAGAACCAGGCTGAAGGCTGACAAGTCCAGCGCCGCAATTTGCTCCGCGACCGCCCGCGGCACGCCCAGGAAGGCCATCGCCTGGGAGAGAAACACCGCAGCGGTCACGATCAATCCCACCATGGAGCTGGTGCGGACGGCGCTCATACACGCCTGCCCGAGCGCACGCCAGGTCAGCGAACGCTGAAGCGCACCGACGAAAAAGGCGCCAAGCACGCCGACGGCAGCCGCCTCGGTCGGACTTGCGTAACCCGCGTACATGGAGCCCAGCACCAGCAGGATCAGGAACACCACAGGGCCGAGATTGACCACGCTGCGAAGCAGCTGGGAAGGCGTTGCCGGAGGTCCGGCTTTAGGCGTGAGCGCGGGAGAGATCGCCGCCCGGGCGGCGATATAA
>DATIPL010000392.1:0-4510 GCA_035471965.1 Gammaproteobacteria bacterium | reverse complement strand
AGATTGTCGGCGCGCAGCTGGGCAGCCTCACCGCCGAGCTGATCAAAGCGCAAGCCGCCAGAAGCCAGGCTGAAGCGCGCTACAACCAGGTGAGGTCGTATATCGCAAATCGAAGTGACCATGAATCTCTTGTGAGCGTCATCGGAAATCCCCTGGTGATGGACGCTCACCGGAACAGGGTCGAGATGGAGCGACGTGTATCCGAGCTCGGTGAGCGCTACGGCGAGAAACATCCTCGAATGCGCGCCGCTCTGGCGGATTTGAAACAGGCGGAATCGCGGCTCAAAGGAGAAGTGGAAAAAGCTGTCGACACGGTACGCAAGGAGTTCGAAGTCGCCAGGGCCCAGGAACGCGAGTTGAAAAACATCATCGATGCGCAGCAGGCGGAGATGCGCACCCTCTCGGGAAAAGCTTTCACGCTTGCGAAACTGGAGCGGGAGGTGGAATCCAATCGCCAGCTCTACGAAAGCTTCGTCGCGCGTTACAAGGAAGCGGTCATAGCGGACGAGTATGACGTCAGCAATGTGCGCGTCATTGACGAAGCCAAAGCTCCGAGCAGTGCTTTCAAGCCCAACAGGCAGCGCATGGTTTTCATTTCGGTACTCATTGGGCTGCTTTTCGGTGTGTTTCTCTCCATCATTCGCGCCCGCCTCGACGATACCGTCAAGGTTCGCGAGGACGTGGAAACCCGCCTCGGTCTGCCGCTGCTTGGAATGCTCCAAAGTATCAAAGTCAGCCGCCGAAAAGGTCAGACGGTGGACCAGTACGTGCTGACGGATCCGCGCACACCATTTTCCGAAGCCGTCAATGATATTCGTACTGCGATCCTCTATTCAGACGTGGACAATCCGCCCCGGGTCGTTCTGCTGACATCGTCGATTGCTCAGGAAGGCAAAACGGCGCTGGCGTGTAATCTGGCGCTGGCATTCCGAAAGCGGGGCAGAACGCTGTTGCTGGACGCGGACCTGAGAAAGGGACGCCTGGCCAAGGTATTCGGAGTCAAGGCGGATCGGCCGGGAATCACCGACGTCGTGCTGGGCGACTGCGAGCTGAAAGACGCCGTCCTCGCCCATCCGAAAGCGGAGGATTTGTTTCTGCTCTGCGCCGGAACGGTGCCACCGAATCCGCTGGAAATCGTTTCTTCGCGAAAGTTTGCCCGGGCCATCGAAGACCTGCGCAAACGCTTCGACTACATCGTCGTCGACGGCGCACCGGTGCTGCCCGTCAGCGACAGCGTGGTGCTCGGGCATCTGGTCGATGCCGTGGTATTCACCATTCAGAGTCAGCAAACGACCTTCAAGGCAGTGGAAGAATCATTGAGGCGCCTTGCTTCGGGCCGGATCCGGCCCGCGGGAGTGGTCTTACAGCAGGTCGACCTTGCTGCTCTGGAAAGCTACTCGAGCGGCTACCGCGGCATGTATCGGAGCTATTCCGCTTACCAGTATCAGCAGCAGCCTTCGATCTAGCTCCAACTTTTTTACCTGATTCCGTAATCCGCAACCCGCGAGCGAAACCCGGGCGTGAATAAATGAGTCGTGCCGTAGCAGCGATAGCGGCCGCCGGCTGCTTTGCCGCGGCGGTTCTCGCGCTGGCGTGGTCATGGGCCGATCTCACGGTCAGCGCGACGCGGGCGCCTGAAAATCCGAGAAAGCTTTCGCACATGACTCCGCAGCGCTGGGAGGAAGCTTTGGATCGTCTCTACCAGGCCCGCGCTCTCGACCCGATCAATGCAAGATACGCCGCCGAGCTCGGCCGGCATTACGCCTGGCTCGCCTGGCGAAGCGGCGGCGCCGCGGACGTGGCGCGCGCTTACCGACGCCGGTCGCGGTTGGCGTACGCGGAAACAAGCGGCCACCGTCCGAGCTGGGGATATGCATGGGCCAATTATGCCGAGTCCCGATTATTGGAAGGCGCCGCGGACGAGGGCACCAGACTGGCGCTGGATCGCGCTCTGGAGTTGGCGCCGTGGGAGACACAGACCCAGCTCAAGTCACTGCTGGTGGCCTTTTCAATCTGGAACGGACTGAGCGAAAGTCAACGGGCAAAGACCGTGGCTGCGCTCAGGCGAGCGCTGTTGGTCGGCGACGAGGTTGACCTCATTCTTCGCATGGCCGTCCATGCGGGTCAAGAAGGTCTCGTGAAAGGTATGCTGACCCACGCGCGCGACCGCCAGCTGCTCCAGCGGATCGTTGCCCAGAGCAGCCGTTGAAGGAAAACCGGACCCAGAAGCGACAGCGTCATGATGGAATTCGGTGACAGCAGGCGTTCGTCCACTGCGTCCGTTCTGTTTCTCGGGCTGCTTCTCCTGATTGCCTGGCTGCCGGTTCCGTTGGGCAGCAATCGAGTTTGGTCAGCGGGGTTGATGCACGCGGCCACCATGGTGCTGCTGGGCCTTTGGTGCCTGAGATACGTCGGCCACAGGGGCATCGTGACGCCGGCGCTGCGCAATGCCAAAGCAGCGGTGGTGTTGCTGGTGCTCTGGCTCGTGTACGTCGCGCTCCAGCTTTGCCCGATGCCGCCGGCGCTGCTGGCGGTAGTCAGTCCCAAGGCTTTCGAGCACTATTCCGTCGCCTCCGCCGCGGGCTATGAACCGTTTTCGAGCTTGAGCCTGGACCCGGGATCGACGCTTGCCATGTTGCAGAAGTTCGCCGCCTATGTTGCGCTGCTTTTTCTTACCCTCGTGCTGCTCATATCGCGGCGCCGGCTCAGACTCATGCTCGCCGTGCTGACCCTCGTCGGCACCGTGGAGGCGTTTTACGGCATCCTGGCTTACGTCGGCCGGGGACATTTCGTGCTCTGGTATCCCGGTATCGCAGGCAACTCCGTCTCCGGCACCTACGTCAACAGAAACCACTTCGCCGGTCTGATGGAGGTCACGATTCCCGCCGCCATCGGACTACTGATTGCCCGGTCCACGCTGCGTTACGGGCGCGGCGGGCGAGAAGCATTGAGAAGCGGCATGGACTTCCTGCTCAAGGACACCGGCTGGGTGTCGTTCTGCCTCCTCATCATGTGCACTGCGCTCATCTTGAGCACCTCCAGGGGCGGGGTTGCCGCACTTGTCTTTTCCATCGGATTTGCCGTGACGCTGGCGGTCTTCTGTCGCAGCGGCCCCGCGGCGGAATCCCGGGTGCCGCTGAAGGTCGGCGTGCTCGCACTCGTGGGCGTGGCGTGGCTCGGCGCGGGCGGAATCGTGGAAAAGCTGGAAAACGTCGGCTTTGCCAACAACCGGGGTGACATTCGCGAGGCAATCTACGCCATGGTCGGCGACTTCTGGCTCACGGGTTCCGGCGCCGGAACCTTTCAGTGGGTGTTTCCCGCGTACAAGACCGAAGCGCTCGGCGGCGGGTATTACGAGCACGCCCACAACGATTTTCTGGAGCTGCTCTCGGAGCAGGGCGTCATCGGGCTCATTCTCGCGGGCGGTGCGATTTGCATCCTGCTGTTCAAGATTATTTCGGCCTATCTTCGCCGCCGCGACCCGCTGATGAGAGGCGCGTTATTCTTTTCTCTCTGCGGCGCCAGCTCTCTGCTGGCCCACGGGCTGGTGGACTTCAATCTCAATATTCCAGCCAACGCGGCGCTTTTTTTCGTTTCGCTCGGCGTCGGACTGGTGGCCGCTGACCTGGAGCGGGGAGGGCGCAGGGATCGAGAGCGTTACGGCGAGACAATGACGGACGAAACAACCCGCAAGGGTCTGGAGCCGGCAGTATGAAGGTGATGAGCGAAAAACGGATTCTGGTCACCGGCGGCGCCGGTTTTCTTGGATCGCATCTGTGTAAACGGCTGGTCGACGAGGGTCACGATGTGCTCTGCGTGGACAACTACTTCACCGGAAGGAAACGAAATATTCGGTCGTTGCTGAAGGTCCCCAACTTCGAGCTCATGCGTCACGACGTCACTTTCCCCCTCTACGTGGAGGTGGACGAGATATACAACCTGGCATGCCCCGCATCACCGGTGCATTACCAGCATGACCCCGTGCAAACCACCAAGACCAGCGTCCACGGCGCGATTAACATGCTGGGACTCGCCAAGCGTGTGGGCGCCACAATTTTTCAAGCGTCCACCAGTGAAGTCTACGGCGATCCGGAAATCCATCCTCAGACGGAAGACTATTGGGGTCGGGTCAATCCGGTGGGGCGGCGCGCATGCTATGACGAAGGAAAACGCTGCGCCGAGACGCTTTTTTTTGATTATCGCCGCCAGCACGGCCTGCCGATCAAGGTAGGACGAATCTTCAACACCTATGGTCCCAACATGCACCCCAACGACGGTCGGGTGATCTCGAACTTCATCGTTCAGGCGCTGAGAAATGCACCGCTTACGATTTACGGCGATGGCATGCAGACGCGATCGTTCTGCTATGTGGACGAGCTCGTCGAGGCCTTCATTCGTCTGATGGCAACGCCCGATGAGGTCACCGGCCCGATGAATCTCGGTAATCCAGGTGAGTTCACCATTTCCGAGCTGGCGCAGAAGATCATCGACATTACAGCCTCGCGTTCCA
>DATIPL010000391.1:0-3468 GCA_035471965.1 Gammaproteobacteria bacterium | reverse complement strand
AAATCCTCGTTCAGCCGGGAGCTCCGACACTGGAAGGCAAGCTGGTTGTCCCGGAGGGCAACTATTTTGTGCTCGGTGACAATCGGGACAACAGCCGAGACAGCCGTTTCTGGGGCACCGTGCCGGATGAACTGCTCATTGGACGGGCTTTTCTGATCTGGATGAGCTGGGACTGGGGCAACGGGATCAAATGGAGCCGTATTGGCGATTCCATTCAATGAACGTCAACCGGTGAGATGACGGGAGAGTGAGTTATGAATCTCAAGCGACGACAGCGTGGGATGACGTTTTGGATGCTTTTGTTTGTCCTCGGCGTGCTTGGATTCGCGTTTTATGTCAGCCTGAAGCTGTTTCCCATATATCTGGAAAGCTTCAAGATTGACCGGGCGATTGAAAGTGTGGCTAAGGATCCCGGAGTTGGCGATCAATCGCGCACCGCTATAGCAGATTCTCTGGTAAAGCGTTTTGATATTGACGACGTCAGGCGTATCACGGAGAGGAACTTCAAGAATTACGTCGACATCGATAAAAAAGGCCGAAGAGTCAGAATAACGGTCGAGTACCGCGCCGAGGCTCACCTGGTCGGAAACGTCTATCTGGTGGCTGACTTCAAGAAACGAGCTTCGAACTGAGCTCAGACCAGGAAAAATACCCCAATCAGCCCGATTCGGAACGTCATCGGCCAGGATCGTTGTTCTGTCGACGTCGCCGCGATCGCGTTCCGTGGCCGCCCGTCAGGTTCCAGTAAGGCAAGACGACGCCCTGAAGATGAGTGACCCGGGACGACAGTTTATTGGCCGTCTGGGGTACGTTTTCAAGGACGGGACTCTGCTCGATCGCGCACTCACACATCGAAGCGCCGGTTCGGGACACAACGAGCGCCTCGAGTTCCTTGGCGATTCAATCATCAATTTCATCATGGCGGAAGTTCTGTTCCGCGCCCAGCCGGACGCGCGAGAGGGCCAGCTGACCCGTCTGCGGGCGCTGCTCGTTCGCCGCGACACTCTGGCGGCAGTGGCCCGCGAGCTGGATCTGGGAATGGCGCTGAAGCTCGGTGGCGGCGAACTCAAGAGCGGAGGTCGTGATCGGGATTCGATACTTGCGGACGCTCTGGAAGCGCTCGTCGGCGCAGTGTACCTGGATTCCGGTATCGAAAGCTGCCGCGAACTTGTGCAGCGGCTGTTCGCCGAGAAGATTGCCCAGGCGCAACAACGTCGCGCCGCCAAGGACGCAAAGACCCGTCTGCAGGAACGCCTGCAGGCAAAGGGCCTACCGCTTCCGAGCTACGAGGTTGTGGAGGTCAAAGGGGCACCGCACAACCAGGAGTTTCAGGTATTCTGTCGGGTGGCGAGCCTGAACAGTCCGACCTGCGGGACCGGCGGCAGTCGCCGAAAAGCGGAACAGGCGGCTGCCCGGCTGGCGCTGGAGCAGCTGGATGACCAAGGACGCTGAGTCGACTTTGCGCTGCGGGTTTGCCGCCGTCGTCGGCCGGCCGAACGTGGGCAAGTCTACGCTCATCAACGCGCTTCTGAAGCGCAAGGTTTCCATCACCTCGCCCAAGCCCCAGACTACCCGGCACCGGATTCTCGGAATCAAAACGTCCGGCGACGCTCAGATCGTTTTCGTCGACACCCCCGGAATCAACTACGCCGAAACCCGCGCGCTGAACCGCTACATGAACCGGGCCGCACACGGCGCAATTGAAGACGTGGACGTGGTCGTTTTCGTGGCGGAAGCACTCAAGTGGAGCCCACAGGATCAGCGCGTCGAGGAGCGCATCAAGGGGTCCAAGCGGCCGATTATCCTGGTGCTCAACAAGATAGACCGCGTGCGACCGCGCTCCGGTCTCCTGCCGTTCATCGATGAGCTGGCGCGGGATCACGGGTTCGACGAAATCGTTCCGATTTCCGCGCGTCGCGGAGAGAATCTGGAGGCGCTGGAATCCGCCATCAAGCGGCGTTTACCCCGGGGTGAGCCCCTGTTTCCCGAGGACATGATCACCGACCGCAGCGAGCGCTTCCATGCGGCCGAGCTCATCCGCGAGAAGCTGATACTTCGCCTGAGCCAGGAGGTGCCCTACCGCCTGAGCGTCGAGATCGAAGAAATGGCGGCGCGCCACGGTGTGCTGCACATCAACGCCGTCATCTGGGTCGAGCGGCCGGGGCAGAAAGCAATCGTCATCGGCAGAAAAGGCGAGTTGCTCAAGCAGGTAGGAATCTCTGCGCGACGCGAGATGCAGAGGCTCTTCGGGCAGCGGGTAGACCTGAGACTGTGGGTCAAGGTCAAAGACGACTGGTCCGACAACGACCGGGCGCTGGCATCTCTCGGTTACATTGAGTGAAATTCACGACGGTGTGGAAGCCGACCGAGGCGGAATCATCCTAATGAGCGCCGATAACAAGGTCGATCTTCAGCCCGCGTTGGTGCTTCATCAGCGGCCTTATCGCGAGTCCAGCCTTCTGCTCGAGGTATTCGGGATCGACACCGGTCGGGTCGGGCTGATCGCAAAGGGTGGCCGTAGGCCGAAGTCGCCGCTGCGTGCACAGCTGATTCCGTTTCGCCCGCTGTTGCTTTCGTGGCGGGGCCGCGGTGACCTCGGCCTTGTGGTCGGTGCGGAGCCCGACGGGGCCGCGCCGGTGATACCGCCCGCCGCCATCGTCAGCGGACTTTACTTGAACGAGCTCCTGGTGCGGCTGCTTCATCGCCACGATCCTCATCCGGAATTGTTCCTTCAGTACCGACGCACGCTGTCAGCGCTGGCCAGCCCCGACCGCCCGCTGGAACAGTCGTTGAGATTATTCGAGAAACGCCTGCTCGACGCCGTCGGCTACGGGCTGATGCTGGATCGCGTCGCCGGCACGGGCGCCCCGGTGGAGCCAGAAGCGCACTACCATTACGTTGCCGATCGCGGGCCGGTGGAAGCCGGCGGCAAAGAAGAGGCCGCCGGAGTGCGGGTGAAGGGGTCAACGCTGCTGGCGCTGGCGTCCGAGCGGTCGATGGATGCGGCCGCGCTCAGGGAGGCCAAGCATCTCATGCGAACGGCGATCAACATGCATCTGGAAGGCCGACCTTTGGTCTCCCGGGCCCTGTACCCCCGAAAGAGCGCTCCTCCGGCCCGCGCCGGCGGCGCTGAGCACGAAGCGTGAGCCCGCGGTGGGCCCGTCCGCGATCAATGCCACGCCTTCGCTCGCGACGTTCTTCAACCCGGACCGCGGGCGGCTGAAACGGCGGATCCCGTCAACCCCTGGATGTAGACGTCAGTCGCCGTCGACCGCGTCGCCCACCGGTTTTCTTTCCGTTACTTTCACGTCGGGAACGGGATCAGCCTCACGCTTGCCGTCCATTTGCGCAACTCGTGGCAACGGAGCGTCTCCGCCCGGCGAATCGGGAGTCGGCGCGGGCGAAGGGTAGGGGGTAGGGTTCGACACCGGCCCCGCATCGCCGGGGCTGGACGCGGCCTGCGTCGTG
>DATIPL010000390.1:0-2760 GCA_035471965.1 Gammaproteobacteria bacterium | reverse complement strand
GGCGACCTGCGCGCGAACGCGGAGCGAAGCGAGCAGCAAGAGCGCCAAGAATCCGGCTCTCAACCCCGGCCTCATGCCGCGCTCTCGACGGTTTCTGCTTCGGTACTGATACCGCTGTGGCGTAACAAAGCCTCGCTGTTCGGCTCGCGTCCGCGAAAATCGACGAAAGCCACCATGGCGTCGCGGACGCCACCTTGTTCCAGAACGGCGTGCAGAAATTCAAGCCCGGTCTTGCGATCGAAAATTCCCCGCTCTTCGAACTTGGAGAATGCGTCGCTTGAAAGGACTTCGGCCCACTTGTAGCTGTAGTAACCGGCGCCGTATCCACCGGCGAAGATATGAGAGAAACCGTGGGCAAATCGGTTGAATGCCGGTGGCTTCAGTACTGCGACCTCGTCACGCACTTCGTTCAGCACCCGCTTGACGAAATCCGGCTGTCCCTGGTACTCGATGTGCAGGCGGAAATCAAACAGCGCGAACTCCAGCTGACGCATCGTCAACATTCCGACGTTAAAATTCTTCGCCGCCCGCATGCGTTCGAAAAGCGCGTCCGGGAGAGGCTCTCTGGTGCCGTAGTGCGAGGCGAACAGGGATAGCGCTTCGCGTTCCCAGCAGAAATTTTCCATGAACTGACTCGGGAGCTCCACCGCGTCCCATTCGACGCCGTTGATGCCCGAGACGCCGGCGCGCTCGACGCGCGTGAGCATGTGGTGAAGTCCGTGACCGAACTCGTGAAAAAGAGTGACGACCTCGTCGTGGGTCAACAGCGACGGTTCGTTGCCCACCGGGGGGGTGAAATTGCAGGTGAGGTACGCGATCGGGGTCTGCACTCCGTCGGAGCTGCGTCTTCGCACCCGACACTCGTCCATCCAGGCGCCGCCGCGCTTACCGGGACGGGCGTAGAGATCCAGGTAGAAGGCGCCGCGGAGCTCGCCGTTTTCGTCGTGAATCTCGAAGAAACGCACGTCAGGGTGCCACACGTCGACGCCCTCCACCGGAGTAAAACGCAGTCCGTAGAGCCGTCCGGTGACATCAAACATTCCGTTCACGACCTCGGGCGCGGCAAAGTACGGCCTCAAGTCCTCCTGAGCTATGGAGAATTTTTTCTTTTTCAGTTTCTCGGCGTAGTAGGCGACGTCCCATGAGTCGAGGGAATCCTTGCCGTCGGATTCATTGGCATAAATTTTGAGCTCTTCGAGTTCCTTGAGGGCGACCGGTTTCGCCCGTTTCGCAAGGTCCCGAATAAAGCTGAGCACCTCGCCGCAGCCTGGCGCCATCTTTCTTTCAAGCGACAGCTCCGCATAGTTTTCATAGCCGAGCAGCTTCGCCGTCTCCTGGCGAAGCGCGAGGATCTCCCGCATCAGCTCGCTGTTATCCCATTTGCCGGCGTTGGGGCCCTCGTCCGACGCGCGCGTGGAATGGGCCTCGTAAACCTCGCGCCGAAGCGCCTCGTCGTCGGCGTAAGTCACCACCGCGAGATAGGATGGAAACTCGAGGTTGATCATCCACCCGTTGAATCCCTCACGCTCGGCAACGCTCTTTGCAACCGCAAGCGCGGACTCCGGCAATCCGGAGAGCATGGAAACGTCGGTGATATGTTTTTTCCACGCCTGAGTCGCATCGAGCACGTTTTCCTCGAACGTGCTCGCGAGCTCGGAAAGACGCGTCGAGATCTTCTTGAAGCGGGCTTTCTCCTTTGCCCCAAGGGCAACGCCTGCAAGGCGAAAGTCCCTGAGTGCGTTTTTCACCACGCGCTGTTGAGCCGCATCGAGCTGTTCGAAAGCGGAACTTTTTGCGAGCGACTTGAAAGCCTTGAACAACGCTTCGTTCTGCCCGACTTCCGTGGCGTATTCGCTGAGCTTGGGAAGACAGGCGTTGTATGCCGTTCTCAGCTCTGGATTGTCGGAAACGGAACGCAGATGAGCCACCGGAGACCAGGCCCTGTTGAGACGGTCGTCGCATTCTTCCAGTGGCGCAACGATGGATTCCCAGGTGCAGTCCTTCGACGCGGTCACCTGGGCGATGACGTTGCGGCAATCTTCGAGCAGGGTATCGACGGCGGGCACCACGTGCTGCGGCCGGATGCTGGAGAACTCCGGCAGCGCATCGAAGCGAAGCAGTGGATTGTCGGTGCTGAAAGCCACGTTTAAGAAGGCCGCCTATGCCGCTGAAAAGTCGATATTTATAGTAGCAGGCGTAGATCTGGCTGAACAGAAATCCTTTGAACTTCGCGCCCCCCGTCCCTCGAGCGAGGTGGCGTAAATTGCGGCCCTGAGAAGCCGGCGGTTTCTCCCCGGGCCTATTCTCGATTCGAGCCTTGCTTGCGCCTTTCCCGCGAATAATGCGAAGCTTTTTTCAACCACATCTGTCAACTGATCGTGGCTTGGCTTTTCAGGCCGCGCCGCGGGAGCGCAGCATTGGAAAGCGCCGACCTGAAAAAGGCGGGACTCAAGGCCACCTTACCGCGCCTTAAGATTCTCGACATTCTGGAAAACAGCGACCAGCGCCACATGAGCGCCGAGGATGTCTACAAAGCGCTGCTGGACGCCGGGGAAGAGGTCGGCCTTGCCACCGTATACCGCGTGCTCACTCAGTTCGAGGCCGCAGGCCTGGTCATCCGCCACAACTTCGAGGGCGGTCACGCGGTGTTCGAGCTGGAGCGAGGCCACCATCACGATCACATCGTGTGCGTACAGTGCGGTCGGGTGGAAGAGTTCTTCGATCAGACCATTGAGGATCGGCAAAAGGACGTCGTGGCTT
>DATIPL010000389.1:0-5598 GCA_035471965.1 Gammaproteobacteria bacterium | reverse complement strand
GGGGCCCGACCGGTGGGCTTTTTCCTGCAGGGGTTAAGGCTTCGACTGGAGAATGGACGCTGGCGCGTCGACCCCGGGGGGTCCTCGTCGAGCGACGACGCCGGCGGACGGCTGGCGGACGCGTGGTCCTCGGCGCGGGCCGCGTCAGTGAGGGGCTTCAATCCGGGACTCTACTGGGAAGACACGATTCTGATCGAGCTCAACGGGGAAAGCGATCCGCTCCGTTTTCGCGTCGCCCGCCTCGAGCACGAGCTGGTCATCGGGCGTCCGGACTGGAAGGTGCAGTATCACTTTCCGAAGAAAGCAGGCCTGCGACTGGTGGCGCTGGCGGATTGACGCGCCGCCGCCGATCGCTGTCCACGCAGGCCCTTGCCCCGCGGTTCGGGTTCAGCCGGGCGGCTTGGGTGCCCCTGCGCTTCCGCGCACCTGAGGCCGGCCCTGGTTGCCGAAATAAGTGCGCGCAAAGAACACGCCGACCTCGAACAGGGCCCAGACGGGAATCGCCAGCAGAGTTTGTGAAATGGCATCAGGCGGCGTCAGCAGCATGCCCACAACGAAGGCGCCGACGATAACGTAGGGACGTTTCTGAACCAGCGCCTCCGGGGTGGTGATCCCTGCCCAAACCAGCAGAATCGTTGCGATGGGCACTTCGAAGGCGATGCCGAACGCGAAAAATATCTTGAGCACGAAATCCAGGTAGCGGCTGATATCCGTCATAACGGCAACGCCTTCCGGCACGGTGGCGTTGAAAAAAGCGAACATCAGCGGGAAAACCACGTAATACGCGAATGCCATCCCAAGATAGAACAGGAGGGTGCTCGTCACCATCAAGGGAAAAACCAGCTTGCGCTCATGACGGTAAAGTCCCGGGGCGATGAACGCCCAGAGCTGATAAAGGATCATCGGCATGGAAATGAAAATCGCCGTCATCAGCGCGAGCTTGAAAGGTGTCAGGAACGGCGCCGCAACCTCGATGGCAATCATGCTCGCCCCTTCCGGCAGGTGACGGAGCAGGGGTCTGGCCAGAAGGGTGTAAAGATCGTTGGCGAAGGGAAACAGCAGGAGCAAAAGCACGACGACGGTCAAAACGCAGCGGAGCAAGCGGTCGCGCAACTCGACCAGGTGCTCCACCAGGGTCATGTCCCCGCCGAGCTCCTTGTCCTCCGGCTGGCGATTCGGATCAACCGGATCGTCGCTCATCTTTGTCGGATCCGTTGTCTTGCCTAATCGTGCCGGACTCGCCGACGGCCTCCGGTGCCGGCGAACTGTGGTCGCTAAGGCTCTCGCCCAGCCGGTCCGCGGCTCTATCGGCGGCGGACTCGGGTTCTTCTTCCTGCGGCGCGCTGTCGCGGCTCAGCGTCGCGTCCACCTCTTCGATCTCTTTCTCGACCGCCTTGAGCGTGTCTCGGGCCTCGCCGAGCTCCTCGTCCAGAGATTCGATCCGGCTGGATTCCTTCATCATATCCCTCAGCTCCTCCGCCCGGATCTCGCGCTCGATGTCGTCCTTGACGTGGGAAATGTATCGGCGGATCCGGCCCACCCAAAGGCCGGCGCTACGCGCCATGGCCGGCAAACGCTCAGGGCCGACGACCAGCAGCGCGATAACGCTGATGAGTGCCAGCTCCCAAAACCCAATGTCAAACATCGCGGCCTGAGAAATGCGGAGTTCGCTGTTGGTGGATACAGGTCAGAAACGCGATACGCCTTTCAGGCGAACATAACTCTCCGTCCCGACCGGAACTTGAGATTGGTGCGTCAAGCGCTGTCGTGCTTTTCGCTGGTGCGCTTCGCGTCGGCGGAAACAGTGGTGGATTCCTCCTGCTCGAGCTTCGCGCTGTCGTCGTCCTTTTCTTCATCGCCACCTTCCTTCATGGAAGAGCGGAATCCGCGGATGGCGCCACCCAGGTCCGAACCTATGTTGCGCAGCTTCTTGGTCCCGAATAGCAACAACACGATCACCAGGACGATTAGCAGCTGCCAGATACTGATTCCCATTTTTTCCTCCAGATCCCCGGCCTCACGGGCGCGGTCAAACAATGACTTTATCGGAATTTGCGCGCTTCAACTACGCCGGCCCGAGCGGCCGCGGCCGACGCTCCCCGGGCGGGCTTCAGCGATTCCGGCGCCGCGAGGCTTTCTCCTCGATACCGGAGGTGCCGAAACGGCGCTCCAGCTCGGCGAGAACGTCTTCGGGGCCCAGACCGCAATCGGACAGCATCACGAGCGTATGAAACCAGAGGTCGGCGGTTTCGTGTACGATGGCCGAGGAATCGCCGTTCTTGGCGGCGATCATGGTTTCGACCGCCTCTTCTCCAATCTTCTTCAGGATGGCATCGCGGCCTCCCGCGCGGAGCCGGGCGACGTAGGACGATTCGGGGTCCGCCTCTCTACGCGAGGCGATGGTGTCGGCGAGACGGGCCAAAACCTCGCTCATCAGAGTTCACCATCGTTCATGATTGAGACACCAATGGTAACCCAGTTGTACTCGGCATGCGGGATCTTTGCTTGACCGGGCAAGGGCCGGCCGAGAGAATTCATACTGAAACGAAGCATCCACGGCAACGTCTGCCGGCGCGCGATCGAAACCACGGCATGAAAACGAAAAGAGTCTGTGTGCTCGGCGGAAGCGGGTTCGTGGGCGGACATCTGTGCGCCGAGCTGGCCCGGCGGCGCCTCAGAATCCGGGTGCTCACGCGCCGCAAAGAGCGTTCTCGCCATCTCCTGGTGTTCCCCACCCTGGAGCTGGTCGAAACGGACATTCACTACGCGTCCCGGCTGAACGTGCACTTCAGGGATTGCGACGCGGTCATCAATCTCGTGGGCATTCTCAACGAGGGATCCGGCGCAAATCGTGGTTTCCAGGAAGCACACGAGCTGCTGCCGGCCAAGGTCACCGAGGCGTGCCAGTTCAACGGCATCAAGCGGCTTCTCCACATGAGCGCGCTCGGCGTGGATCCGGAAGGCCCGAGCGCCTATCTCAAGACAAAGGCCGCGGGTGAGCAGGCTGCGCACGCGGCCGAGCGTGACGGCACCGCTGTCACCAGCTTCAGGCCGTCGGTCATCTTCGGCTCCGACGACGATTTCTTCAATCGCTTCGCCGGCCTGCTGGCCCTGAGCCCGTTCGTCTTCCCCCTCGCCTGCCCGAATTCTCGCCTTGCTCCCGTCTACGTCGAGGACGTGTGCCGGGCCTTTGCCGACAGCCTGGACAAAAAAGCCACCTTCGGAATGCGGCTGGAGCTGTGCGGGCCCCGCAGCTATACGCTCAAAGAGCTGGTGGAATACACGGCCAGAGTGGGCGGGCTCAGACGCAAGGTCATCGGGCTCGGTAACGCGCTTTCAAGGCTCCAGGCGCTGGTGCTCGAGCGTCTTCCGGGCAAGCCTTTCTCCTACGACAACTATCTTTCTCTGAGCAAGGACAGCGTGTGTTCCCAAAACGGCTTCGAGCTGCTCGGCATCTCACCTGCCGCCATCGAGGCAATCGTTCCCTCTTACCTCGGAGATCAGAATCGTTCCGCTCGCTTCCAGGGTTTGAGAGGCACCGCCGGACGCGGCTGAACAGCGGGGAAACGTGCCCGGCGCTGGACGCAGACGGCGTTAACGCGAGCACGCTCCGGGATCCGACGACGTTTTCAGCCCATCTTCACAGCGCAACGATCAGAATCACCCCGCCGAGCGCCAGCCGGTAGATCACGAAAGGCAGCAGACTGATATGCGCAATGAGCTTGAGAAAATAATGGATGCAGGTGTAAGCGCTCGAAAAGGCGATCAGCGTTCCGAGCAGCAGAGCACCCCACTGCGTCGCTTCCCCTGCGCCGAGCGCAGCGTAAAGCTTGGCTCCCCCGGCGAGCGCGATCACGGGAATCGAAAGCAGAAAGGAGAATCTCGCCGCGGCTCGACGCGAGAGTCCAAGCGCCCGTCCCGCGGTGATGGTGACACCGGAGCGCGACGTCCCGGGAATCAACGCCAGCGCCTGGGCAAGGCCGATGAGTATCGCGTCGTTCATCCCAATTCCGCGCTCGTGCCGCAAATGTCCTCCAGCCGCATCCGCCCACCAGAGAAGCAGGCCGAAACCCACCGTCGTCCCGGCGATCAGCAGCGGCGAACGCAGCCCCCCGGGCACCAGCAGCTCGAGGAACAGACCGGCGAGGCCCGCCGGCACGGTCGCGGCGACGATCAGCCACACCATTTTGCTTTCGCCAACGGCGTGGCCCGTCTGCATGGACCGAAGCCAGTCCAGAAACATCTTCGATAGCTCGCGACGAAAATAGAGCACCACGGCCAGAAGCGTGCCCACGTGCACGGCGACGTCGAAGGTAAGTCCCTGGTCGGGCCAGTCGGCGAAATAGGGCAGCAAGATGAGATGCGCCGAACTTGAAATCGGCAGGAATTCGGTCAACCCCTGAACAAGTGCGAGCACAATGACCTGCCAGATTTCCATGGGGTTCGTGGTCGCCTCGGTCTGGCGGCCTAGCGGCAGCGATGCGCCCGCTTGGCGGCGGGAGACAGGCGAAACTGCAGCGAGTTTCGGCTAAAGCCGATCACGATAATCGCGACCGGAAAAACCGACCAGGGACCGATCCGTCCCCCGGGTCAAGGCGAGCACCTTGACCAATTCCCCCATTTCTCCCGGCAAGGTCAGTCGCTTTATCTGGTTGGCGAACCGGACGAATTCGAGGCTGGCGGGGTCAGGGGCCTCTCCGGCGTCAAGCACTCCCGTAGCGATGAGAAACTCCGCCTGGCTGGTGAATCCGGCGACGTCCAGGCCTGCCGCGGTCGCTGCCCGGCACAAGCCGCTGAATTCGACGTGCACGGAAATGTCCTGAAGTCCGGGCCAGAAGAAGGGATCGGCGTGAAGCCGGTGGCGGTAATAACACGCCAGAGTGCCGTCGAGGCGTTGCGGGTGGTAGTACTCGGACAGCGTATATCCGTAGTCGAGCAGCAGCACGGCGCCGCGGCGGAGTCGCCCGGCGGCGCTGGAAAGCCAGGCCTCGCGGGCGTGCCCCAGCTCCGAGGTGTAGCCGTCCGCGAACGGCTCACCCAGCTCCGCCTCGATTTCGGCCACTGACTCGATGATGCCGTCATCCTCGGGCGCGCCGTAGAGCCAGCCGAAGCCGCCGCCGCGTTTGCAGACGAAAGCCTCGAGCACCCGATTGGCGCTCTTCTTGAATCGCGGCGCAGGAATCGCGTCCAGCAACTCGTTGGCGAGGATTACGCCGGTGAAGCCCGCCGCGGGCAGATCATCCATCCAGACGACGCGGGAGATTTGCCTCGGCGCCCTGAGTTCGAGGGTTTCCCGCTGGCGCGCGCGTAACGCGGCGGAGGGCTCGAGAATCAGGTAACGTGCCGGCATCTTGTCCAGATCATCGAGGGCATTGAGCAGATCAGCGCATAGGCTGCCGCTGCCCGCGCCGGCTTCGAAAACCTCTCCGCCGCCCAGGTGCCCCAGGACCTGGCCGATCTGGCGGGCAAGACAGCGGGCGAACAGCGGCGACATTTCCGGCGCGGTGACGAAGTCGACTTCGCGCCCGAACCGTCGGGCGGGTGCCCGGTAGTAGCCGAGGCCGGAGGCGTTCAGGGCCAGATCCATGTAGCGGGCAA
>DATIPL010000388.1:0-10188 GCA_035471965.1 Gammaproteobacteria bacterium | reverse complement strand
TGACGTCTGTCATGGTTGAAAGCAAGTCCTTCGCATTGCCGACCCATGGCGTTTGGTAGAACTGCTTGAACCCGCGGTAATAGACCAGCTTGACGTCGAGCCCACCCAGAGCCGCGGTTTCCTCGAACATCCGACCCTGGATGTGTGAGGCCGCGTCCCAGGTGGGTTCCCTGCTCGCGGTCGCATCCATCGCGAACAGAAGCCGGCCTCGTTCTCCGGTTCTTTTCGCCGGCGGAGGGGCAGCGGCCACCTTGGCGAGAAACGAATCCACGTCCGCCCGGGACGATTCAGTCGGTAACTTTTGTTTCTCCTTTGCCACCAGAAGCAGCGTCGTCAACACGTTCGTTTTGATCGGGGTGAAGAATTCTAACCTATTGCCCGGGAAGAACCTGCGCCAACGCCTGTGTTCCGCGACCGGCAATTCTTCGACCCCCGGAGTGAAGGCGAAGGGAGCCGCGCCTTCACGCCTCGGTCACGGCACGCGGTTGCGGACGCGGCGTTCCCGCGCCGGATCATCGGCAGCCAGCCACCCTCTCTGAACAGGGATGGCTCAATTCGGATTCTATCAAACCATAGGAATCAATTATTTAGCCGACATCTGGCCGCCGACGCCGGGCGCCCGCGGACTGTCTGAAGGGACTCCGGCGGCTTCTTTCGCCCTGCGCTGAATCGAAAGCCGCGCGGGTCCGGACGCTTCGCTCTACCGGCCGGGATGTGCCCCCTTTAGAATAGTCGCTCACCTTCCGCGAGCTTCGCCGGGTAAAAGGACGTCACCGGTCGATGTTCCTTGTCCGCTCGCGGAGCCGCTACCGAATCGCGCGCAGCGCCTTCGGCACATAACAACAGGATCCCTCCATGGCCGACAAATTCAAGGAAAACGCCCTCGACTACCACCGGCGTCCGACCCCCGGGAAGCTCGCCATCATGGCAACCAAGCCGATGGCCACCCAGCAAGATCTGGCTCTCGCTTACTCCCCCGGAGTGGCGATGGCCTGCAACGCAATCGTCGAGTCGCCGGACGAAGCAGCAACGCTGACTACGCGCAGCAATCTGGTCGCGGTAATCACAAACGGAACCGCGGTCCTGGGTCTTGGCGCCATCGGACCCCTGGCCGCGAAGCCGGTCATGGAAGGCAAGGCGGTTCTGTTCAAGAAGTTTTCCGGAATAGACGTGTTTGACATCGAAATCGACGAGTTGGATCCGGAGAAGTTCATCGATATCGTGGCCAGCCTGGAGCCTACTTTCGGCGGCATCAATCTCGAGGATATCAAGGCGCCGGAATGTTTCGAAATTGAACGCAAGCTTCGCGAACGAATGGACATTCCGGTATTTCACGATGACCAGCACGGAACGGCCATAATCGTCGGGGCCGCTGTCTTGAATGCGCTTCGTCTGGTGAAGAAGAAGATTGAAGAGGTCAAGCTCGTGAGTTCCGGCGCAGGTGCCGCCGCGCTCGCTTGCCTCGACATGCTTGTGAGCATGGGGCTGCGCAGGGAAAACATCACGGTCACCGATATCCGCGGTGTGGTGTATGCCGGACGCAAGGAGGAAATGGATCCCTGGAAGTCCCGTTACGCCCAGGAGACGGACGCAAGAACCCTCAATGATGTGATTGAAGGCGCGGACATTTTTCTGGGACTGTCCGCGCCAAAAGTGCTGAAGCCCGATATGGTCAAGCGCATGGCGAAAAGCCCTGTCATTTTCGCGCTCGCGAATCCGACCCCGGAGATTTTGCCCAACGAGGCGAGATCTGTCCGATCCGATGCCATCATTGCCACCGGCCGCTCGGACTATCCGAACCAGGTGAACAATGTTCTGTGTTTCCCCTTCATATTCCGAGGGGCGCTGGACGTGGGGGCCACGGATATAAACGAGGAGATGAAAATCGCCGCCGCGAGGGCCCTGGCGGATCTCGCCATGGCCGAGACCTCCGATCTGGTTTCAAAGGCCTACGGCGATGCACCGATGCGCTTTGGGCCCGAGTATCTCATTCCCAAACCTTTCGACCCGAGGCTGATTCTGAAAGTCGCGCCAGCCGTGGCAATGGCGGCTATGGAAAGCGGCGTCGCCACCCGACGTATCGAAGACTTCGACGCCTACGAGCAGCACCTGACCGAGTTCGTGTTCAAGTCCGGGCTGGTCATGAAGCCAATTTTCGACCTGGCCAAAAAACACCCGAGACGACTCGTGTATGCGGAAGGCGAAGAACGCCGTGTGCTGCAGGCCGCGCAACATGTGGTCGACGAGGAGTTGGCCAAACCCATACTCATTGGTCGACCGGCCGTGATTGAAAAACGTATGCAGCAGCTCGGCCTGAGGATGCGTGTTGGCGACGACGTGGAGCTGGTAAATATTCTCAGCGATAAGCGTTATCGTTCCTATTGGGAAGAATACCGGCGCCTTACCGGCCGCAAAGGCGCGTCTCCGGAGTACGCAAAGACTGTCGTCCGTACCCGTCCGACCGCAGTCGCGGCGCTCATGGTGCATCGAGGCGAAGCGGACGCGATGATTTGCGGATCGGTTGGCCGTTTCAAGGACCATCTGGCCCATGTCGACGACATCATCGGCAAGCAGGAAGGCGTGCACGACTTCTCCGCCCTCGCGGCACTGATTCTGCCGAGCGGCACGTTCTTCGTCTGTGATACCCACGTTACCCAGGAGCCTACCGCGGAGGAAATCGCCGAGATGACCGTTCTGGCTGCACGGGAGGTGCGCGCATTCGGCATCACGCCGAAGGCCGCGCTTATTTCGCGCTCGAATTTCGGCACCCACGATGGACCCTCGGCGCAGAAAATGCGCAAGGCGGTCTCGATCCTTCACGAAATTGCTCCGGAGCTGGAAGTCGACGGCGAAATGCACGCGGATGCGGCGTTGTCGGAAAACATTCGCCTTGCGGCGCTGCCGGATTCGACACTCAGTGGGCGCGCGAATCTCATGGTCATGCCCAACGTGGATGCGGCCAATATCTCCTACAACCTGCTCAAGATGGTCGGCGGAGGCGTGTCCATCGGACCGATTCTGCTGGGCACCGCGTGCTCGGCGCATATCGTGACCCAATCCATCACCGTCAGGGGTTTGGTGAACATGAGCGCCATAGCAGTGACCCGGGCTTCGCCGGTTCACGTCGAGCAGCAAACGCCGCTCGAGATTTAGCGACCGTCCCGGGCTCGGGGCAGCGTTTGCACCGACCGGGATCGGGCCCGAATGGCCCCTCACTGCGATGGCCAGCCAACGCCGGATGCGTGGCGGTGGACGCATGCGAACAGGAAATTCGCGCGTTCGTCCCCCGCTCGTCGCCGGTCGCGTGGGAACCGGCCGTCGGCACCGCAGAATCGCTCCGGGCGCCGGGGAGTGGTCGCCGAAAGCCTCGCCACTGCTGGCTTTTCGGCTCGGAGCCGGAATTTGAATCAGGCCCGTCGGCGCAGTACCATGCGCCCCCACATCGGAAAAATGTGAACTAAATTCAGGTTACCCGTGAGGAAACCGGCTATATTTCCTTAGCGGTGGGGTCTGACGGGGGACGACAGGCCGCATCGATTGAATTTTTGGGAGATTTCCAGCTTATTCGGAGTGATCGAGCGCCGTTTGGCGCTGCTCCCGGGGTTCGAGCCAGACGGGGAATACCAATTCGCAGAGATAAATGAGTCGCGGATTTCCGCAGGATCCAATCAGATCAGATATCCCTAACAGGAGAAAGTAATGAGATACACGAGGTTTCTTGGCGCCGCGGTCTTTTCGGCGATTCTCGCCGGCTGTGCGGCCACCACGGGGACGGTAGCAGACGCCGATGGCGACGGTGTGCCCGATGACGTTGATCAATGCCTGGGAACTCCCGCGGAGGCCATCGGCATGGTTGACGCGACGGGATGTCCCAAGTATTCGGACGCCGATGGCGTTCCGGATTATCTGGACAAATGTCCAGGCACGCCCGCAGGCGTGAAAGTCGACGCTGAAGGTTGCCCGGTGGATTCCGACGGCGACGGGGTTGCGGACTATCTGGACAAGTGTCCGGCCACTCCTCAGGGCGTCAGGGTGGACACCGACGGCTGTCCGCCCACCGGCGAAACGATCGCCATCGTAACCAACGTCAACTTCGACTTTGACAAGAGCAACATTCGTTCGGACCAGACCAGCAAGCTGGACCGCGTCGTCGGCACCCTCAAGGCCAACGACGGTGTGCGAGTGCGCATCGAGGGTCACGCCGACAGCACCGGCCCCGAGGACTACAACATGGGTCTGTCGATGCGACGCGCCGAGTCCGTGCGCAAGTACCTTGTCGATAACGGCGTCAGCATCACGCGGCTGAGCGTGGTCGGCAGGGGCGAGACCGAGCCGCTCGTCTCCAACGCGACGAGAGCCGGTCGCGCCGTCAACAGGCGTGTAGAGTTCAAGGTCATCAAGTAACCAGGACGACCTGAACGAGCAGGGATGAAGCCCGCGCGCGGCCGGCGCCGCGCGCGGGCTTTTTTTGTTGGGCGCTGAATCGCGGTTCATGGGTAGCGCGACCTTTGGCGGAATCCGATCCGGGAGCGCGCCGGCTGCGGTTGGGAATGCGAGCTTGCGCGCGAATGCTCGAAGTTGGCGATTCGAGACGGGACGAATGCTATTTACGGCTTTTCGTATTCGTTGCCAGTGATTTTTTGATGGCTATCAGTCGCAGTCGATTGAGCTCCCTGGCAAGGTCCCTTCCACCCAGGCCCGCGCGCGAGAGCTCGGCACCGCTTACGGCGCGGGACGCAGCAAAGCTCCGCTCCAGCGCATCGATCTTCCCCTTCGTGGGCGCCTCACTCGCGGCGTCGAGGGCCCTGCAGACCTGCAGGGAATCTTCGAATCGATCCACGCGTCTGAAAGCGTCCGCGTGCTCCAGCGCCGTGAGCAGCCGATCTGCCTGCGGCGGTGTTCCCGACGACGCAAGGTCGGAAACCAGATGCAATGACGCCCGCGCCAGATCCGAGTATCTCTTCGGCACCGGATACCGAGCGCAGATCCGGTCGATGGATGCGGCGTCGCATGATCTTCCGATCGCCGCCGAAAGCGCCGCGAAACGCACCTCGCTGCGTCCGTCGAGCGCGGCCGCTGCCCGCAGAGCGGCGAGAACGCTTCCGGGGATCACGGATTCCGGTCCAGGAGTGCTCACCTCCCCGCCGGATTCCGGCAGCAGATTCTTCAGCGCGCCGCACTCGGTCAGTATCGCGAAATAGCGCGCCGGATCATCGGTGGCCAGCGCTTTTTCGGTTTCACTCCAGATGCGCGCCGGGGAAAGCGCCCGCATTTCGTTCCCGCTCGACATGGCGCGCATCAGTTCCAGCGTGGTTGGATGAATGGAAAAGCCGAGCGATTCGAAGCGGGCGGCGAATCTTGCCGCGCGAAGGACCCGCAACGGATCTTCGACGAATGCCGGGGAGACGTGTCGCAGAATACGTGATTCGATATCGGCTCGACCCTCGTATGGATCGATCAGCCGGCCGGTCTCCGACTCGGCAATGGCGTTCAGACGAAGATCGCGGCGGAGCAGATCCTCTTCGAGCGTCACGTCGGGCGCGAACTCCACGACGAATCCCTTGTGCCCCGGTCCCGTCTTGCGCTCGCGTCTCGCAAGAGCGTACTCCTCGCCGCTTTCGGGGTGGGCGAAGACCGGAAATTCAGCATCCAGGCGCCTGAAGCCGAGTGCCGCGAGCTCCTCGGGAGTGGCGCCCACCACCACCCAATCCCGCTCCTCCGGCTCGAATCCGAGCAGCCGATCACGGATTGCGCCGCCTACCAGGTAGAAATTCATCAGTTTGCGTTCCGCCAATGGATGCGCATTTTTGCACGCGCCCCGAGCACTCACCAGCGCGTCGCCGGCGCGCGTAAGCCCATCTTCGAAAAGGGCCGGCGGGGACGGTGGTGCGACCCGGATCAGGTCCCGGTGCCTTCCAGATATCGGGGATGCGCCCAGGTGCCGTGGGAGGAAATGTCGGTTACGCGCACGATTTCGCTGCCCTCGCTTTCGATGACAAGGTGCTTTCTGGAGATATCGCGCATTCCGGCTTCCATGACGATGTCCGCAGCGGCATCCCTTCCAACGATATTTTTCCCGCTTCTCAGCGAGGTTTCCCGTCCGTCGGAATCAATGAAGAACAAATGATCCCGCATTACGATGGCGCATTCGTGGCGGGCAACGAATAGGGTGAAGGCTTCGGTGGGTTCGAGCGAGAGCTCCAGGGTTTCACCCTTGGGCAATCGTTTGTACTCGGCTTTCTCGCCGGGCGCGGTTCGGTGGGACGGGGGCGATCTTGAGCATCCCGCGAGGGCGGAAATACGGAGTCCATCACTGCGGAAAAAGCGGAGGCGCAAGGCCGCTCGCGCAATCGGGCCGGGTCCGCGCCGGGTAATCGCGTCGGCGTCCGGGAGTCAGTCCCCGGTCGCCGCCTTCTCCCGGCGCCCGGGTTCGCTCAGGCTCGCCGTTCCAAGCTCGCGGGGAGAGAATTCATCCACCTTGATGGCCTCGTCACGCGCGCGTTCCGCTTCCCGCAGCAGGTGCGCCTCGTGCTCGCTGAGGATGCCCGATTGGAACGCCTCCTCGATCTGCGCGTCGGCGACGTCGGCTTTAATCTGACCCGCGCGCAACGCCCGATAGAGCTTGCGCGTGGCGGCGTCGGCGGCGGTGGCCTTTTTGAGCGCGTGCTCCACCCGTCCCACGGGCTCCTCCGGACCACCGATGAAGATGCCCTCGGTCAAACGATCCCGGGCCTCGCAGGGCGTCAACAGCAGACGTGCGACACGGCGATCGTTGGCGTCATTGGGAGCGTCGTACGGCATACCGAGCGGGAACACCAGGAGCCGCAGGCAAAACCCCGCCCAGCGCCCGGGAAGATTCCGGAACAGCTCGTCGAATGCGGTCTGCATCTGATAGAGCGCATCCCGGCAGGCCCAGTGGAGCAGCGGCCGGTCCGCGCGGGGCTCGCCCTGATCGTGAAATCGCTTCAGCGCCGCCGAAGCCAGATAAAGGTGACTGAGCACGTCCCCGAGGCGGGCCGAAAGGCGCTCCTTTCGCTTGAGCTGCGCGCCGAGCTGCGCCATGGCCACGTCGGAGGACAGCGCCAGGCACGCGCTCATGCGGGTGAGCTGGCGGAAGTACCAGCCCGCCGTGCCGCCCAGGGGCGCGGCAACGAAGCGCGCGCCGGTGAGCCCGAGGACCAGGGCCCTGGCCGCATTACCGAGAAAGAATCCGAGGTGAGCGACAAGCGTCTCGTCGAAGCTGCGCAGCCCGGCCTCCACATCCGGGTTCCGCGCCGCCTCCATTTCCTTGAGCACGTAGGGATGGCAGCGGACCGCACCCTGGCCGAAGATAATCAGGCTGCGGGTGAGTATGTTCGCGCCTTCCACGGTGATAGCGATCGGCACGCCCTGGTAGCCGCGCGCGAGGTAGTTGCGCGGCCCCATGCAGATTCCGCGGCCGCCGTGGATATCCATGGCGTCATCGACAACCTTCCGCATTCGCTCCGTGAGATGATATTTGACGATGTCGGAGACCACCGAGGGGCGTTCGCCCATGTCCACGGCGACCGCCGTCAGGGTTCGCGACGCGTCCATCAGGTAAGTGTTGCCGCCGATTCGCGCAAGCGCTTCCTGCACGCCTTCGAACTGTCCCACAGGCGAGTTGAACTGTTTTCGTATGGCGGCGTAGGCGCCGGTCACGCGTCCGGCGAGCTTTCCGGAGCCGGTGCCCAGTGCCGGAAGCGATATGGAACGCCCCGCGGCCAGCGACTCCATCAGCATCATCCATCCTTTGCCGGCCATGGCGGGCCCGCCGATTATCCACTCCACGGGGATAAATACGTCCTTGCCGGAATTCGGGCCGTTATGGAACGCCTGGTTCATCGGCCAGTGGCGATTGCCGATGGTGACTCCGTGTGTATCGGTCGGAATCAGCGCCAGAGTGATGCCGGGGGACGCGTTTTCACTCAATAGCCGCTCGGGATCGCGCAGCTTGAAGGCAAGACCGAGCAAGGTTGCGACCGGACCCAGGGTGATGTAACGCTTGCGCCAGTTGAGCCTGACCCCCAGGACGTCCTTCTTGCCCTCGAATTCTCCGCGGCAGACCACGCCGGTGTCCTGCATCGCACTGGCGTCGCTGCCCGCTTCCGGCCCCGTCAGGGCAAAGCAGGGGATCTCTTCTCCTTTCGCCAGGCGCGGGAGGTAGTGGTCTTTTTGCTCCTCGGTTCCGTAGTGGAGCAACAGCTCCGCCGGCCCCAGCGAGTTGGGCACCATCACCGTCACCGCGGCGGTGATGCTCCGACTCGCGAGTTTCATCACCACGGTGGAGTGGCCGAGGGCGCTGAACCCGAGGCCGCCGTAGTGTTTCGGAATCACCATGCCGAAAAAGCGATTCTTCCTGATGAATTCCCACGCCTCGGGGGGCAGATCCTTGAGCGCGTGGGTGACCTCCCAGTCATCGACCAAACGGCAAAGCTCCTCTACCGGGCCGTCGAGAAACTCCCGCTCCTCCGCGCTGAGCTCCGCCGCCGGCACGGCGAGCAGCTTTTTCCAGTTCGGCGCGCCGCTGAAAAGCTCGCCGTCCCACCACACGGTGCCCGCCTCGATGGCCTCCCGCTCGGTGGACGAAATCGGGGGCAGCACCCGGCGGAAGATATCGAACGCCCGCCGGGTGACGAACTTGCGCCTGAGGACGGGCAAATTCAGCACAATCGCTGCGGCCAGGAACAGCGTCCAGACGGCGAACGCGGCGGGGAAAGACATTTCGGGCGTGGCCAGGAGCAGCGCAAGGGCCGAGACCAGCGTCACCGTCCGGAGCGACGCCCGCCGGTAGGCGAGGGCGGTAAGCGCCGCGAGAGTGAACAGCGTCCAGACGGTCCAGATCATGGGCTAAGGTCAGTATCGAGCAGAGCGGTCCCGGCGAGGTCGGGTTTGCGGCCGATGAAGAGTATGCATCAGCTTAGACCACGGATCGGCCCGGGGTTCTCACCTTACCGTCGTTCCGTATCGTGATTGGCACGGGTACGCCGGCGGAGCAACGTTCCGTCAGCGGATACGCCGCATCGGTGCTCACTCATGCTGGAAAAATTTGCCCTGCCGCGACGGCGAATCAATGCTTCGACCCAACAGACCTTTGCTCATCCAAAGGGGTGGCGACAGCCCGCCACAGCGAGCATCCCGGGCTTACGGCATGCCGGTTGCTTCCTATCGAACCCGGGCGAAGCATGGCGACGGCGCTTCCCGGCATCCCGCAAGGGCATACGCGGGCTCGACTCACCGGCTCGCGAACTCCGTCATTCCAGGATCCCCGATCGTCTGTCTCCTTCTCTTTTTCCCGCCGGGGGTGGCATCTCTTCTGGCGAAAGACACGTCATCGGGCGTCAGCATGCAGCGGATGGCGCGCGTAACGGCGCAAGACGTCTACGCCGCTGAGGTTCCGGTGGCCGACGGCGAGGTGCGCGGAAGCGACCGCGAAGTGCAGGATCCGCGCCGTCCACGGCGCGGACGCGCTCCGCCCGGGTGGTGCGTGTCAGCAAGACCGCCGATCTGGCGCTGCTGCGAGTCGATAATCCGCCGCGGGGAATCACGCCGGTGCAGCTCGCGAAAACGAACGAAATTCGCAATGGTGACCGGGTCCACGGCGTCGGGCACCCCGGTAACGGTGACTGGGCGTATACGCTCGGCAAGGTGGACCAGGTCAAACAGAGCGCCTCGTGGTACGCGGGGCTTAATCTCCTCCACCGGGGTACGGTGATTTTTGTCGAGTTGCCCGACGATCCGGGCCGCTCCGGCGCGCCCTAGTTCGACAAGCGCCTCGAGCGGGTCGGAATCGGAGCGATGCCGAGGAGCATTCGCGGCGTATTGACGGGCGTTTCGGTGGAGACGATCCGGCAGTTTCTACGAGCGGTGCCTGCACTGGCCCGGGCTTCAACGGGCAGTTGATTGCCGAAAAGACAACTCCTTCCCACGGACTCGCCGAGGGTGATCCCTTGCGCGCGCCAAGGTATGATTCACCGCAGCATCACGTATCGGCGATGCCGTATGCAGTGACAATCCGGGAAGCGGTCTTCTATCGCCCGGACCAGCAGTGAAGCCTCCGTGAGCAAACAACGCGTCATAAAAAAATATCCCAACCGTCGCCTGTACGATACGGAGATGAGCAGTTACATCACCCTTGATGACGTTCGCAAGCTGGTGCTCGAGCAGACG
>DATIPL010000387.1:0-3015 GCA_035471965.1 Gammaproteobacteria bacterium | reverse complement strand
CATGATAGGAGTGGTGATCCATCCAAGACCTATGTTACCGACGAGCTTCCAGTCGATGTCCTTGCCGCCGCGCATCAGGCCGAGTCCGATGACGCCGCCCACCACCGCCTGTGAGCTGGAAACCGGCACCAGAGGAATGGTCGGCAGCCCGGCGCCGGCCAGCAGGTGCTCGAGCCCTTCGGAAGCAAAAACGAACAGCACGATGGAGTGCGCGATGACCACGACCCAAGCTGCCACGGGCGACATGGGCATGAGGCCCGCGCCGACCGTGAGCATCACTCGCTTCGAGTAGGTGAAGACACCCACCGCAATGGCGATTGCTCCAAGCAGAAACAGCTGTTCGACAGACGAGAGCGCAAACAGTCCCGCAATCTGGAAATCCGTGAAGGGGGACACGTCCACGAACACGCCCATCACGTTGGCGATGTTGTTGGCGCCGAGGCTGTAAGAGCCGAAGGCACCGGCAAAGATGAGCGCGAAGCGGGTGTAAGCGTCCAGGCGCAGCAAGTGAAGCTTGATCACGTGCAAGAACACTTTCACGAACTTCATCAGAACAATTGCGAAAAAACCCGCCAGGACGGGACACGCGATCCATGTGGCGACGATTTTTAAAAGCGTTTCGGAGTCGGTGACCGACTCGGTGAACAGGTTCCAGCCTATGATTGCCCCCACGATGGCCTGGCTTGTGGACACCGGCAAACCCCACTTGGTCATGAGATAGACGGAAACCCCGGCCGCCAGCGCCACCATGAAGGACCCGGCGATGGCATTTACCGACCCCAGCTGGCCGAGAGTGTGGGCGGCGCCGGAACCGCTGATGACGGCGCCCAGTATGACGAAGACGCTGCAGACGACGGCGGCGGTGGCGAACCTGACCATGCGCGTACCGACCGCCGTGCCGAAGACGTTTGCGGCGTCGTTGGCGCCGAGCGACCACCCGAGGAACAGGCCGCTGGTCAGAAACAGGAGTACCGACAGCTCCATTCTTTAAACGGATACCGCCGGAGATCAGATCTTTCGCTTGATGGTGTAGATCTGAAGACTGTCGGCGACGTCTTCAGCCTTATTGGCGACATCGTCGATGCGCTCGACGAAGTAGCGCAAATGTATTTTACGCTGCAACGGCAGATCTGAAGCGAAAATGCCCCGCTGAAGCTTGGTGCTGATCTTGTCGGCCTCGCTTTCGAAAAACATGGTCTTGCTCGCGTGGTCGCGGACCGATTCTATGTCCCTGAAGAAAGATCGCGCAGCGAGTACCACCGAATCGACGCAGGTCACCACGGTTTCGGTAAGATCTATGAAACCCTTATGGAACTCCTTCGGAATATCGGGCTGCTGAATGGAGATCCTGAACAAATGGCCTTCGAATGCATTCACGAGGCTGTCGATATCCTCGAGAAGTCTGAGCACATCTCCGCGCAGGTCCGGTATCAACGTGCGCGCATAGAGCTCGATCTCAATGGATCTTCGCAAGGTGTCTTCGCGGCCTTCGATCGCGGATTCCTGGGTCATGAAGGCTTCGAACTCAGCGCAAACCCCCTCCTCCAGATACACCCGGACCGCGCGGCTGAAGACGAGCCCCGCCTCGGACACCTTATCGAGGAATTCATCGACCTGGCTCTCCAGAGCCCGGGTTCGCCCGAAAAGACTGGTTACCTTCTGAAAGTACATGGTCGTTTATATCCTGAGAAATCCCTTTCAGTTCGACTCTGGCTTGAGAGACGACCCGCTTGGGGAACACACGCTGATACGCCGGATGTCAGAGGTCCCTTCGGCCTCAATCGAATCCCGTCACCTTCCAGACCTGCCCGCGGACCCCCTTTTCTTCCCGGGCAAAGCTTAGTTTATTTGAATACGAACCGTTGTGCCGCTCTCAGCCGCCGCATGGCCGCTTCAGCGGATCAGCTGCCGGTGGATTGCCTCTGTTGCTCGAGGGTCGAGTTTCCGTGCGCCGGCGCGCACCGGCTGACTCCCATTTCCTTCAGAGTTCGTCGAATGGCTTCAAGCGCACCCGCCATTTCCTTCTCACCCAGCCGGCCGATGCAGCCGATACGAAAGCTGTCGGCGACGGTCAGCTTTCCCGGATAGATCACATAGCCTTTGGCGCTGAGCGAGTCGTAAAAAGCCTTGAAGTCGAACGCGGGATCCGCCGGCATGTGGAAGGTGACAATAATGGGCGCCTGCAGCTCGTCCGGAAGCAGCGTCTCGAATCCGAGCGCTCTCATACCCCTGACCAGAAGCTCACAATTACGCTGGTAGCGCGCGCCGCGGCCTTCGACCCCCCCCTCGGCCTCATGCTCACGAATCGCCTGCTCCAGGGCGACGATGCAGTGGGTGGGGGGAGTGAAACGCCATTGGGCGTTGGCCTCCATGGCTTTCCACTGGTCGTACAGGTCCAGGGACAGCGACGGTGCGTTGCCTTCGCACCGGTCGAGAAGCTCCCGCCTGACAATAACGAATCCCATCCCCGGGATGCCTTCGAGACATTTGTTCGACGACGCCACCAGCGCATCGAAGGGCGTCTTGGCCGCGTCGATCTCGATGGCGCCGAAAGCGCTCATTGCGTCGATAATGAATCGCCTCCCGTGGCGCGCGCAGATTGCGCCCAGTCGCTCGACCGGGTTGAGAATGCCGGAGGTGGTTTCACAATGGACCCCGAAGACATGGGTCAGGGCGGGATCCGCCGCCAGCCGGTCGTCCACGGCGGTCGTGTCGTTGGGCGTGTCTTCGGGCCATTCCAGAACGTCGTACGCACGCTTGTAATACTCGCAGATCCTCGCCATGCGTTTGCCGTATGCGCCGTTAATGAGAATCAGCGCCTTGCCCTGCGGCGGCAGGAGCGTTCCGATGGCGGCCTCGACGGCGAAAGTGCCGCTGCCCTGCATGGGCACGCAGACGAATTCGTCGCCGCCGCCGGCGATGGACAGCAGCTTTTCCCGCACCCGCCCGTTGATGGCGATGAACTCGTGGTCGCGGGAGCCGAAGTCATGCAGCATTGCCTGCTTCACGCTGAGA
>DATIPL010000386.1:0-7980 GCA_035471965.1 Gammaproteobacteria bacterium | reverse complement strand
CGACGCGGTTGCGCTTGGCGCCGTCCTCGCTCTGGACGTAGTTGGTGAGGCCGTAGGGCGTGTCGTTGGCGATCGCGACCGCCTCCTCCTCGCTCTCGAACGGGATAATCGAGAGAACGGGACCGAAGATCTCCTCCCGCGCGATGGTCATGTCGTTGGAGACGTCGGCAAATACCGTGGGCCGGACGAAATAGCCGCGATTGAATCCTTCGGGGCGGCCGAGACCGCCGGCAACCAGACGCGCGCCCTCGTCGATACCTTTCTGGATCAGATCCTGAATCTTGTCGAACTGGGCCTGGCTCACGACGGGTCCGATATGCCCTCCTTGCTTATCCGCCGGCCCCACGCGGGTGTCGTCTGCAACGCGGACTGCCGTTTGAACGGCGTCGTCGTAGAGCTCGCGCTGGACCAGCATGCGTGTGGGCGCGTTGCAGGACTGGCCCGAGTTATTGAAACAATGAAGCGTGCCGCGTTTCACCGCCTTCTCGTCGGCGTCGGGGAAGATGATGTTGGCGCCCTTGCCGCCCAGCTCCAGATGCACGCGCTTGAGCGTGTCCGCGGCGTTCTTGGAAATGGCGACACCCGCCCGGGCGGAGCCGGTAAACGAGATCAGGTCCACGTCCGGGTGGCACGAGAGCTGCGTGCCGACGCCCGCGCCATCGCCGTTCACCAGATTGAATACCCCTGCGGGCGTTCCCGCCTCGTGCACGATCTCGGCGAACAGGAGCGAGGAAAGCGGAGCGATCTCGGAGGGTTTCAGCACCATGGTGCAGCCGGTCAGCAGCGCCGGAATGACTTTCAGCGTCACCTGGTTCATCGGCCAGTTCCAGGGCGTGATCAGGCCGCATACGCCTGCCGGTTCATAGAGAATTCGATCGTTCGGCGCATGCTCGCCCAGCATGCGCTCGAACTCGAACCCTTTGACGGCGCGGAGGAAGTTCTTGATATGCCAGCTGCCTGCCGGCGCCTGCTGGGTCCTGGCCAGGTCGATGGGCGCGCCCATTTCCAGGCTGATGGCCTCGGCCATGTCGTCGGAACGCGCGCGATAGATTTCGAAGATTTTCTCGACCAGTGCGGTGCGCGCTTCTCCGGGCGTGACGGACCACTCCTGGAACGCTGCCTTCGCCGCCGCCACCGCGGCGTCGGTATCGGCCTGGGCGCCGAGAGAAATCACCGCGCAGGGCTCTTCGTTTGAAGGATTGATGACCTCGAAATCATTGGCCTTCGCCGGGGAAACCCAGCCGCCGTTGATGTAGAACTCTCGCTTCTCCAGCATCACGTTATTCTCCGATGTGCAATTCCTGGACACCCGTATCCCGCCGCAGCGGCGAAATCGGCGCATCGTCGCACGCGGCATGGCCTTCACGCAGCCCGAATTTCCGAATTCTACGCCCTCCGGTCGGCGGGAACGCGCCGATGCTGCAGAACGGTACCGGCAACCACCGCAGGCGCAGGCGTGCCGGGCCGTGTCGACGCGGGTCCGTGACCCCCCGCCTACCGCAGGGACGCCGAGGACAACGTTGCACGCGACTTTCGTGCGCCCGCCCCGCTTGATCGACGGCCTGTTGTCCGGGGCGATACGCCATCAACCGTATCAAAGATTCGGTTTTTGCGGGTCGTCGCCGCCCAGCGGAAACGGACTCAATCGTATGAAAAGGAACTCGGAGTCGAGTGCTCCAGTGCCGCGTCGGCATCCACTCAGAACGTTTCAGCCGCCATGCCTGATCGCGAACCGGCAATCGAACCCTCGGCTCCGGGAAAATTCCCCGGTGCCGGGTATCCGGGCACCCCAGCCGACCCGATGAGGGTCCGGCTTTGCGCTCAGTATCTATACTCACTCTATGCGCTTTGCGGCGGCATTCCTGCTTGTTATTGCCTTCGTCCGCGACACGATCGCGGGCGCAGGCTGTCTCGTCCTCGGCGCACTGGGAGAGGGCGCGCTGACCGGCATGCTGTCGAGCGTGCTGGCGAGGGCGGGCGACGCGGCGGGCCAATATGCAGCGGCGCTCGAGGCCCCGCTGGGCCGTGCAATTGCCGAGGTCATGGCGCTCGAGAGCAGGCTGGGCCATACCGTCAGTCAGCTTACGGCGCGCGGGCTCTCGTTCGGCGATGCGCTGGCCGCCGCGGGCGTGCTGATGATGATCGCGGGCCTGCTGGCGCTGACCGCGGGAGTCCGTCTCCTCAGACGACGTCCCGGAATGATCATTTATCTCGGTTGCGTGGCGGTGATCGTCGCCGATGCCGCACCGCTGGCGTTGCTGGGCTTCAGCTATCTGCAGCTGCCGGGGATCATGGGGGGTCTGCTGGGTCTTCTCGCGACACCGGGACTGAACGCGAGCGTGGAGAGTAAGCCGGCCGCGAGACCCGCCGCGGCTGCGAAACCTCACGCAGCCGGCAACCCCCCCGCGGCCACGAGGATCCGTCCGACTGTGAAGACGGCCGCCTATCCCGAGCCCCGCACCGGCGCGGCGCGCGGCGCCTTCTTTCGGGTCCTGGTAACAATGGCATTGGCCGTAGTGGCCGGCGGCGGCGCGCTGGTCGCCTATCTGGAGTACCCCGGTTATTTCGGACACGGCCCCGCTACGGCACCGCCACCGATGACGGCTTCCGCGCCGGCGCCTGCCCCCGCACTCCCGCCCGACAAAAAGCCGGCCCGCGCTGCGCCGAAACCCGCGCCCGAGGCGCCCGTGACGATTCCCCCGGGCCCGGTGGAGGGTCGGCTCGCCGGCAGGCCGTTCAAGCCCGAGCGCGTGGCGCTCAAGGTCACCACCGGGTGGACGGCCGCGGGAGGCCGGATACGTGTCGCCGGCGGCACGGCGAGGTCCAAAGAGTTCGAACGGCTTTCGCTGGTGCTGGACGCGGGGAAAGATCTGAAGATCGAGATCGAAGGGCTTCCCGTGGACTATGACTTCGCCGCCGGGCTCAATCTTCGCATCCGCAAAGGCCGTCCGAAGCCTGTCCCGCCCACGCTGACGCTGACGTCGCCGCAAACCGGCGTCGGGCTGCCGAAGACCGAGCGGGTTTCCGACCGCTACGACCTCGACCTCGAGCTGGACCCGCTCAGGGGCAATCGTATCAGGGGCCGCATCTCACTCGTCCTGCCCTCGTACATGCAGACCCGGTTCGCCGGCAGCTTCAACGCATGGGTGGACGGCCATCCGGACATCGAGCCCGATCTGACGAGAGGGGGCGCACCAACCTTCAAGTATCTCGCCTTCAATTATCTGAAAGATGTCCATCCGGGATCGGAAATCTCGATCAAGGACGATACCTATTCGCACCAGGTGGGGAATGCTTCGAATCTGCTGGCCGGATACATCGTGGTGGTCTACAGCGTCGACGGCGAGGAAGCCGCGGCCATACTTCGCATCGAGACGAGCGAAGGATACTGGCGCGTGCTCGACTCACTGGACGCGACCTATCTGGCGGAAGCACACCCCATCGAGGTTCCGGATCCCGATAACGAGGGTCAGTGGGTGAACTATCTCGCGGCGAGGCAGACGGAGGAGTGGTTCCGGGAGGAGCATCCGGGCAAATATCCGTGGGGCGTCAGGTTTACCGGCGACTCGAATACGGAGATCGGTTACGCCGACATCCAGCTGAGCTTGAAGCCCTACGGAGATTCCGACTCGATCGAACGGCGCTACTATTTTCTGCGCAAGGATGGAAAGTGGCGCTACATTCGAGATCTGAAAGAAGATGAAGAAATCGACCCGGATACCGGCAAGGTCGTCAAGAAGCCTTCTTCATCGAACACCTGAGCTAGGGTTCCGTCCTGCCTTACCGCCGACGCTTTCAAGGCATCGGTCCAGCTGAATTCAGCCAGCTGGAAAATCTTTGTTCCAATTTCGTCTGGACGCGGGCGTACCATTCGTGGTCCCGGCGGATGGCGTGCTCGAAGTTGGGCGGATACGTCGGCAGGTACGGACGCATGTCGACACCCGTCCGGTCGTGCTTCCACACCAGCGCGGCGGAGGACTTGCGGGCGGGACCATATGAGATGTACCGGGCCTGTTCCGCCAGGGGCTGCGTACGGGTCGCGAATTGCAGTAATTGCCGCGCCAGTTCGCCATTCGGTGCGCCGCGGGGGATCCCCCAGGTGGAATAGTCATAGAGCTGACCGTCCCACAACGTCTGAATCGGCAGCTGCTGATTCACCGCGGCGTCGAAGAAACGGCCGTTGTACCCCGAGGCGATGACGACTTCGCCGGACGCCAGAAGCCTGGGCGGAGTCGCTCCATCCTCCCACCAGACGATCTCGCTCTTGATCCGGTCGAGACGCTTGAAGGCCAGGTCGAGTCCCCGTTCGGTGCTCAGCAGGCCGTAGATTTACTGGCGCGGAACGCCGTAGGACCGCAGCGCCCATTCCAGCACCGCAATCGGACGCCGCTGCAGGGCGCGCTTGCCGGGAAAGCGCTCGAGGTCGAACAGCGCCGATACCGTTGCCGGCCTCAGGTTCGGAAAGGCGCGCGCGTCGAAGGCGAGGACGGTGGCATAGATCACTTCCGCCACGCCGCAGCGGGTCAGCGAGCCGTCGATGAAATCCTCCCTCGCCGGTGTGCCGTCGGGCGCCGGCGGCAGCGCGGCATGGTCGATGGTTTCGAGCAGGCCCTCATCGCACGCCTGCAGGTTGTCCGCCATCGTCAGGTCCACCAGATCCCAGATGACACGACCGTTTTCCACCTGCTCGCGCAGCTCATCGAGGCCGCCGTCGTATTGCTCGACCCTGATGGTGATCCCGGTTTTGGCGGTGAACGGCTCGAAATACGCCTTGACCTGGCTGCGCTCGTAAGCGCCTCCCCAGGAGACGATGGTCAATGTTTCGGCGAAGGCCGGCGGGAAGCACAGCGCCGCCGCGAATAGTATCGCCGCGGTGCGCCGCAACCGGCGTCGGAGATCAAGCCGCAGCATTTTCCTCTCGCCGGAGATCGTTCAACGTTTCGAGATAGGCCTTGACGATGGAGCCCTCGAACACCACGCCCGCGAGCCGCCCTTCCTCCAACACGGGAATGCTCTCACCCACGAAGTCCTCCAGCATCGACATCGCCTTCCAGATTGAATCTCCCGGACTCAATACCAGCGCGTCCGGCTGCGCATGTTTCGCAACGGTATCGGTCAGCCCGCCGCCGGATGCGGCCAGCTCCATCAGTCGATTCAATACGATGGAGCCCATGTACTTGCCGCTTTCGTCCACGACGTAGGCCGCGCTTCGCCGACCCTCGAGCAACGCGTCGCGCGCCTGCGCCAGAGTGTTTACTGCCGAAACAACGGTATAGTCGCTGCTCAGGAACTCACGCACGGTGCGTTGCTCGACCATCACCCTGTCCCGGCCCAGGCTGAGATCGAAACCCTGCGACTCGAGCTGCACGTCGAACAGCGAACGCCCGAAGATGCGGTAGCCGACCAGACTGGCAAAGGCCGCACTCACCATCGCCGCCGTGGCCACGTCGTAGTTCCGGGTGAGCTCGAATACGATCAGAATGGTCGTGAGCGGCGCGCCGATCACGGGGCTGGTGACGGCAACCATCCCGCACACGGCATAGATGGCGATATGCGAGTGATGATCTCCGTACACCCATTCGGCGCCGGTGCCGGCGAGGGCGCCGAACAGGATCCCGATCAACAGGGCGGGCGAGAACACGCCGCCGGCGAAACCGAATCCCAGGCAGAGCGCGGTCAGCAGCAGCTTGGCCACGAGGATCGCGGCCAGCTCGGGAGCGGCGAAGGCATTTTCGATAATGGCGAAGCGCAGGACCTCCTTGCCGATTCCGAGCACATCCGGAATCTGCAGCGCCACCAGGCCGACCGCCAGTCCCGCCAGCGCGGTTTTCAGCGGCCCGGGAAGCGCCAGGCGTCGCGACAGCTCGCCGGCAAGGAGCACGGCGCGCATGAACAGCATCGCCAGCACCGCGCCGGTGATGCCGATGCCGATAAACGCCAGGTATTCATAGGGACTGGCCACCTCGGGGCCTTCAATTCGAAACAGAGGCGGACGCTCGAACACAACGTTCGCCACGACGTAACCCAGGGTGGCGGATACGGTTACCGGCGCGAAGGCGCGAAAAGAGTAGTGTCTCAGAATGACCTCATGGGCGAAGACCAGCCCGGCGATGGGCGCGTTGAAGGCCGCGGCGATCGCGGCCGCCGCTCCGCAGCCGATGCCGATGGTTCCAAGATAGCGGCCGCCGCCGGCGATGCGGCTCATCCAGGAGCCGAGCGAGGCGCCGATGTGGACCAGAGGACCGTATTGGCCCACGGAGGCGCCGGATCCGAGTGACAGGAAAGCGGCAATCGCCGTGAGCATCCCCGCTTTCACCGGCATGGGCGCACCAAGGCTCTGCGCGGCGCGAATGGCATCGGCGGGCGCGTGGGGGCGTCCCCCGGGAATCATCGAGCACAGCAGACCCACCACCAGCCCGCCCAGCGTCGGCACGGCGAGGGTCGCCAGGGCCAGCCAGGCCGGGTCGCCTGCCAGCATGCGGCTGCGGGGCGAAATGAACAGCCGGTCATTCAGCCACAGCAGCCCGTCGACGAAGCCTACGGCCACCAGCGCGACAATGCAGCCGACCGCGAGCCCCAGGAGAGTGAGGACCGTGACCCGCCGAATCATGATCGGCCGTCCCGGACTCGAGCTGAGGCGTTCAAACCTCGTTTGATTTTCCGCCCCCTTGCAGGAAATCCCGAATCTGAGACGGGTCTATCGGTCGACCTGTCGGAAAAGTCAACGACGCGGTTTTTCCTGCTTCGAGTACCGCAGCGCCTGGGCAAACGCCCGGCTGTTCTCCTCGACGTAAGCGTTGTATTCGTCTTCGCTCAGCCTGATCGCCGCGGCGGGTCCGGCAACTTCCGGAAGCTGCCCGAAGTACATTCTGACCGTCTCGAATTTATTCTTGCGTTTCTTCTTTCGAAAGACGTCGAAGGCGCGATACTCCGGCTCAGGAATGAAAAACTCGTCCTGCCGTCTTTCCACCAGGCCCATCGCCAATAAGGTGTTGAGGCCCGACTCCATTTCCTCTCTGCCGGGGATAGCCCTGTTGATCCAGTCGTAAACGCCGATGATTTTCGAAATCGTGTATGGCCCGCCGCCTCCCCAGAACATGGCCAGGAAGATAACCGGCGTCCCGCCGTTCTCGATTGCGTTACCCATCCGGCGGGCACAAGCCGGGACGGAGCGGACCCAGGGGGAAAACGATTCCGCGCCGACCGCGAATTGCCTCAAGTGAGCGTGATGTTGGCGTCCGTCTCACCCGCCAGAAGCCGTTTGAGGTGGAAAGTGGCCAGCGGATCATCGCGATCGTGCGCCACAAGTGCGGCGAATGCCTGACGCGCGCCCGGATCGCCATCCTCCAGCTTCCGGTAGGCGTCCAGATATGTTTGGGCTTCGGGCGCTTCGGCGCGTTCCGGGTCGAGCGGCTCGAAAACCTTCAGCTTCTGTGACTTTCCCTTGAGCGCCACCCATCCGATCGGGCGACCCTTGAAGTCGGGAACCCGCTCGACGACATCCATGCTCACGCAGACGCGGGTCTTCAAATACTTGTTCAGAGTTTCCAGGCGCGCGGCAGTGTTGATGGCGTCACCGTGAGCCGTGTAGTCGAACAGCAGCTCGCCGCCGAAATTTCCGACAATCGCGCATCCGGAGTGCACCCCAATCCGGGTTGCGCCGAGGGCAATTCCCTCCGACGCCTTCTCCTTTCTGTAGGATTCCGAAAACGCATCCATGCTCATGGCGCAGGAGACCGCGTTCGCCGCGTGCTCGGGCTGATCGAGCGGCGCTCCGAATATGGCGTGCACGGCGTCGCCGACGATTTTGTCGATAGTGCCGCCGTGGCGGAACGCGATTTGAGTCATCCCGCTCAGGTATTGGTTGAGCAACGGCACGACAACGGAGGGCTCCAGAGTTTCTATCAGCGGCGTGAAGTCCGTCAGATCCGTGAACACGAAGGAGACCTCGCGCCACTCGCCCCCGAGGGCCAGAAAGCT
>DATIPL010000385.1:0-3651 GCA_035471965.1 Gammaproteobacteria bacterium | reverse complement strand
GGATAGCGACGCCGGAACCGGAACGAAAGAACCAGGACGAGCACCCAGCCGGCGATGGCGATCAGCGTGGTCGCCGGCTCAAGCAGGCCCGTGCTGACGACGAAATCGTCGTGATACAGGCTCAGCGTATGGCGAGAGGGGAACAGCGAGAGTCCGGTGTAGTAGAAGAGAACGCGGGGCTGCGTCATCACTCGCTCGTCCAGGGAGAACGTTCTGGATTGATAGGGGCCGAGAACAAAATCGGGGTTGGCAATCGCGTAGCCGACGGCTGCCATCGCGGGAAGGCCCAGAACGACGAGGAAAAAGCACCTGATCTGAACGCGCCGGGAGTTATCCGGGGCAAAGCCGCCGAAACAGGCAAGCTCCAGCACCAGCGCATAGAGCGGCAGCAGCGCCGCGTTTTCCTTGCATAACACCCCGAGCGCGGTCCCGCCGACGACGCCCGCGAACATAATCGCGAGGCCCCCGCCGAGGCCGGATTCCATCCGCCGACGTCCGTGCATGAACAGCAACAGACCCCCCAGGGTGAAGAACGCCGACAGGCTGTTCATCCGCTGGACGACGTAAAGCACGCTCGTCAACTGCAGTGGGTGCAGCAGCCAGAAAGCGGTGACAACCAAAGGAAGCATTCCCGCGTAATCAGGCGTCCCACCCTCGGTGCTTGTTTCGAACAGCCGGGCGCAAATCAGCCGCAGCAGAAAAAAAACCAGCAGTCCGTTCAGGATATGGATGACCAGATTGGTCAGCTTGAATGGAAACGAGGCAAAGCCGCCTGCGGCGTAGTAATTGAGCGCGAAGCTGAGCGAGGCGATGGGGCGATGGAATACGCCGCTCTGGTTCGAGAACGCCGCATTCCTCAGGGAAGACCAGTCGAGGGCGTCGAGATGAACGAAGGCGTTTCCGAGCAGGTTGGGCTTGTCGTCGAAAACGAACGGACCCCACAGACCGGGCAGATAAGCCAGTGTGCCCGCCAGAAGAGCGACGACCAGAAAGACGCCAGTTCGTTGGGACCAGGACTTCACGGATGCTTTCCTCGACGCGGCGAATCCGCTGCCGGCCGCCTTCGTCCCTTCTTATTGTAGAAATAAAAAAGGGAGGCGATTAGCCTCCCTTTCGGGTCGAGTTGCTGCCTCGCTTACTGCTTCGGCAGATACTTGGTCGGAATGCCGCCGCCGCTGATCGCCCAGGTCGTGCCGCCCAGGCCGCAGGTCGCGGTGTAGATGACGGAGTCACCCGTCTGGATCTGGGTTCCGATCGAGGTGTAGACGATCGCGACCGTCGCGGTCGTCGCGTTGTTGGTGGGGCGGGCCGTCACGGATCTCACGTAGGTGCCGTTGTATTGTGTCGCCACCTCGAGGCCGAGGTCCGCAGTCCCGTTCGAGCCCGACAGATTGGCTTCGCTGCAGGCGATACCGATGGCCGTGCGGTGCGGGTTCGACAGGTTCACGCCTTCCTGGACTTTCGCCTTGATGGTGTAGTCCTGGTAGGCGGGAATCGCGACAGCCGCCAGAATGCCGATAATCGCAACCACGATCATCAGCTCGATAAGGGTAAAACCCTTTTGAATTGCCTTCATGGACTTTCTCCTGATTGCACAGTTACATAAAAATCTTTCGTTTGCGCCCCGGGACAGCCGATGCCGATTCTTTGGATGCTCGAGTCAGCAGCGCGTTCGGTTCTCGGCACGGTCCCCAAGCCCGCCATTCGGCGGAACGCAGCCATAAAGTAGCAATTAGCGTACCACCCGGGACTGGGCCGGCTCGAGGCTCCAAATTCGAGAACCCGGTCACGCTTTCAGCCGGTTTTGATGACGCCGATTCTTATTTGCGAACCCGGCTGCGGCGCATTTTGAGCAGAAGTTGTTGAAATTCAGCAGCTCATTCTAAGGGTAGCGGAGACTTGCGGATATTCGGATTACGCGAATTCGCTAGTCGATTCGAAATTTCTGCATGCGGTAGCGCAACGCGCCGAAACTGATGCCGAGGAGCCTCGCCGCTGCGGTCTTGTTCCAGCGCGACTGCTCGAGCGCATTGAGAATGGTCTTGCGCTCCACGCATTCGAGCACCGCGTCCAGGTCGTCCGAGTCGGACCGGGCATCCTCCGTGCCTTCGGATGCGCGATCTTCCCGAAGGCTCCCGGAAAGCCCCAGATCGGCGGCTCGAATCTCGCTGCCTTCGCACAGCGTCATCGCGCGCTCGAGCACGTTTTCGAGCTCACGCACGTTGCCGGGAAAAGGATGACTTCTCAGCAACGCGATGGCGTCGTTCGAGAGCTTGGGCACGCCGCCGCGCGACTGGCCGGCGAGTCGGGACAAGATGTGAGCGCAAAGCTCGGGAATGTCCTCCGGCCGGTCCCGAAGCGAGGGGACCGTAAGATTGATGACATCGAGGCGAAAATAGAGATCCTGTCGGAATCGCTCTGCGGCCACCAGCGCGGCCAGGTCCCTGTGGCTCGCGCTCAATATCCGCACGTCAACCGGGACTTCCTTCTCGGAACCCACCGGCCGTACCGCTTTTTCCTGGATCGCGCGCAGCAGCTTGACCTGCATGAGCAGCGGAAGATCGGCCACCTCATCCAGAAACAAAGTGCCCCCGTCCGCCGCCTGGAACAGGCCCGCCTTCTCGGCCACGGCGCCGGTGAAGCTGCCCTTCTTGTGGCCGAACAGCTCGCTTTCCATCAGCTCGGTCGGAATCGCGCCGCAGTTTACCGGCACGAAGGGCGCTTCCGCGCGCGGGCCCTGTTCGTGGATCATCCTCGCGGCAAGCTCCTTGCCGGTGCCCGACTCTCCGCTGATGTATACCGGCGCCTGGCTGCGGGCCAGCTTACCGATGGTGCTGCGCAGCCGGCGCATGACCTCCGATTCACCGATGAGCCGTCGCGCCGGCGGCTCCCGCCGCTCTCCCAATCTGAGCGCCGTGTTGACCAGGTTTCGCAACACCTGCAAATCGACGGGCTTGGAGACGAAATCGAAAGCGCCGGCTTTCAGCGCCTCGATGGCCGAATCCATGTTGCCGTGCGCCGTGATCATGGCTACCGGCACCTCGGGATGATTCTGCTGCATGAAGCGGACCAGATCGATGCCGTTGCCGTCCGGCAGGCGCATATCGGTCAGACAGAGATCGAATTTCCGGCTCCCTGCGAGCTCATATGCCTGTTTCAAGTTCATCGCCCGACTGGCACCCACCTCCATCCGCTCCAGGGTAATCTGCAGCAGCTCGAGAATATCCGGCTCGTCGTCGACGATGAGGGCGTGACTCGTCATCATGCGGATACCACCCCTTCGCGTCTGGGATCGGAGAAACTGATCCTGAAACAGGCGCCGTCGTCCACCGGCACGAGGTTGAGCGCCGCCTTGTTGCCTTCGCAAAGCTCGCGGGCGATATAGAGCCCGAGGCCCGAACCGTCGTCGCGCGTGGTGAAGAAGGGTTCGAAAATCTGCTCGACTTCATCCTCCGGGATTCCGTCACCATTGTCGCGAATATCCAGATATGGACGCTCGGTGCTGCCGCTGATTCTCGCGCGAAGCTCGATGTGTGGCGCTCTGCTGCCGTGATTGAGACCGTTTTCGCAAAGATTCCAAACGACTTGATGCAGCTGGCTCGGATCGACCCGTACCTTGATGCTCTCCGGCTCGACCGAGACCTCGAAGCT
>DATIPL010000384.1:0-2187 GCA_035471965.1 Gammaproteobacteria bacterium | reverse complement strand
AAAGCTGATCCAGATAACTCTTTACCATGGCGTGGTCGCTCGCCTCCGGTACCGCGCGAAGATAGGCTTCGAAAGCGGCTCGAGCATCCGCCGTGCGCCCCTCCCGCCAGTGAACCAGTCCAAGCGAACGATAGGCTTCGGCAGGAGCACCGGGCTGCGACAGGACTGCGGTGTAATTCTCGACTGCGCGTTCTGCGTCTCCTTCGTCAGCGCGAATTCGATACAGTTCGCCGAGAAAGAATTGAAACTCCGGCCGCTCATCCCGGTTCTCGATGAGTCGCTTCAGCATCACTTCGCTGCCGGCGAGCTTGCGGTTACGCAGATCGTCGCGCAGCCATTCGCCGAGATACGGTCGCGTTATTCTGGCGTAGCGCTCCTCGCCCACGTCCAGATTCCGCGTAGATGCCGGCGCGGCAGCGGCGAGCGCCTTCAAGGTGTCTATGCGTTCTTCGGTGCTCGGATGGGTTGCAAAAAAGATGAACTGCTTCGGGTCGTCGGAAGCGTCCCTTTCCTTCAATAGCGCTTCCCAGATTTTGGGCGCCTCATCTGGGTCATAACCGGCCTTGACCAACATCTCGAAGCCGGCGTCGTCGGCTTCGCGCTCGAAATCGCGGGAATAGGACATCACTGCGCCCATGGCGATCAGAGCCCCGATGTCGCCTACGAATCCAACGCCCGCGGCAGCGGTGGCGACCTGAAAAAAGGTCATGGCGCTGGAGGTGCCGCGGACTGCCCGCCACTGCTTGATGCCGTGCCTCTGGAGATAATGCCCAAGCTCGTGACCGAGAACATAAGCCAGCTGAGCTTCGTTTTCAGCGCGAAGGATGAGCCCGGTCCACACCTGCATGAATCCATTCGGATACATGGAGGCGTTAAAGTGCGGCGTGCGCACGATATAGAAACGGATATCCTCGCAGTAGTCGGGCGAAAGGCGGCAAATAATTCCCTTCACGTAGTCGTTGATCTCGGCATCGGTAACGACGCGGCCCGAGGAGACCAGTCTTTGCTCCACGTCCTCGGACGCCATCCACAGCCCGGCCTCGTCGGTGCTGATGTCCGGCCGCTCTCCGGGCTGGATGCTCGCCGATATGTCGCTTCGCTGTGGCGTGGCGCAGCCGTTTACGCCAAGGCACAGAAAGACAACAAATGCGGCGCGCAGGCGCATGCTTCAAAGAGGAACGCCGGTAAGCAGGCTGTCGACGGCAAGGCGCGCGGGCTCCGGAGTGCGCAAGTCGCCGGTTTCGTTGAAGAGAAGATTGAACCAGGCGACTTCGCCGGTTTCCAGATCCACCAGCGATGCGAAGCCCACCTGCCTGCCGCCCTGCACGGCAACGCCGAGCACCGCGCCGACGGCAATTACGGCTGCACGCCCTGCGGTGGCATAGCTGTCACGGAGGAAGATGAACAGCGCATAGTCGGCGCCGAACTCCTCCTTGAGCAGCCGCGCGTCCGGCCCCAGGGTCCAGTCGAACTTATCGGCTTTTGTCGGCAAGGCGAGAACCTGGTTGTACTTGTGATTGAGAATTGACACGCCCACCGCCTGATGCATTTTCATTAACTGATTGTGACGGTGGGCCTTGTCCGGGTCCGCCTGAGGTTGCCGATAGGGGATGAGAGAGGCGTTCTTTTCCTTCATGAGCGCGTGAAGAGCGTCAAAAACGTTCTTTTTCCCGATTTCCGTCCACTCCGCGTGGGGTTCGTTCAGGCCTGCCGCCGTCAGCAGGCTGAGCTGAACGTCGGGCTCGACCAGAAGCACGACGGATGCATCGACCCGTCCCTGGATCGCGCTGTTGCTCTTGAACACCTTGGTCTGGGCGCAGCCCGTAAGCGCCAGAGCGAACATCAGCAGAATGAACGGATTGAGAACGCGTCCGCGCGCACCAGGGAGAAATTTCAGGGAAGCTGGATTCGCGTTCAGGGTCATGAATCTTTTTTCTCCTTCCGCAGGCAAGCAGGCGTGCGGCGATGACTGAACCGAACCTTGAAGCAGGCAGTCACATCGTCCCTCCCGCGCCGACCACCGTCAAGCCGATTTGACGTGTGATTCTGACGGTCATCGACTGATAAGAAGGTGTCGCTCGGGTAACGAAGTAATTACTGCTTGCGATGACCGGCGCAGACGGCAATGTCATCGAGGGTTATTGCCGGACTTGCGTGCCTCGTTACCATGCTGAACCATGTGCCCTC